>DATGWK010000121.1:0-2575 GCA_035299525.1 Candidatus Nanoarchaeia archaeon | reverse complement strand
GGTCTCAAGGCGCGCGTTGTGGGCTTTGCTTCAAGTCGTCGTGACAATGGCGCTACCTACATGGTCATTGAGAATGACGCTCTTGGGGGTGAAAGCGGCTCTGGCTTCGTGGATGAGCATGACAATCTGTACATCCTTAGTGGAGGAATTGAGCTAACAACCAAGCTGAGCAAGGAGAAGCTTGCCACGGACAAGCCACTTCGGTTGGTCTATGGCCCTCTCAAAATTGAATAAGGAGGGAGTTGAAAAATCAGACCCGCAACATGATAGTTGTGGGTCTTTTCTATTGGTATTGACTTAAAAGTCCCTGGGCAGTACCATTCCGGGCAGTAAGTCATCTCGTATAAGTTTTCTGTTTTGAACGGAAAAGGATAAGGGGAGAAGCTAGTCGCTTACGGTTTTAAAATAAAGACTAGAAAAAACGCCAATATGGCAAAGAAGTTATACGTAGGAGGTATCCCTTACAGTTCTACAGATCAGACTTTGAAGGATGCATTCTCACAAGCTGGAACAGTTACTTCAGCTAGCATTATCATGGATCGAATGACAGGCCGATCAAAAGGCTTTGGTTTCGTAGAAATGTCTTCTGATGCAGAAGCACAGGCTGCGATCGATATGTGGAATGGTAAGGAATTCGAAGGCCGAAACCTTACAGTGAGTGAAGCTCGTCCTATGACAGAGCGACCTCCACGACGAGGTGATATGTAATCCCGCTAGGGAATTCATACAAACAAAACCACCCTCATTTCTGAGAGTGGTTTTGTTTTTGGTATACTAAAACATATTTATATGAAGAAAGAGGTCCCAATCATTTTTTCAGTCATTGGAATTG
The DNA here is from genome assembly GCA_035299525.1 of Candidatus Nanoarchaeia archaeon. Lineage (GTDB taxonomy): Bacteria > Patescibacteriota > Minisyncoccia > Phycocordibacterales > DATGWK01 > JAHFLV01. The sequence continues at coordinate 1,743 of DATGWK010000121.1, read as the reverse complement.
TTCTGCTTCTTATGATCCTCGGTTTCGTTGTCTCGTACTCTGCTCAAAAAAGCCAAAACAAGACCGAAACACTCCTTCCGGTTGCGCAGCCGGTTCAAAAAACAGAAAAAAAGAGCGGATATGAGACCGCGACCCTTCGTGTTGGCTCAAAAGATGTAATTGTTGACCTTGCAGATGATCCAGCCAAGCGAACACGTGGACTTTCTGGTCGAACTTCACTCGAAACTGGAACAGGAATGCTTTTTATTTTTGAAAAGTCTGGAACGTATGGTTTTTGGATGAAAGATATGAACTTTTCAATTGATATTTTGTGGCTCGATGAGACTGGAAAGATTGTTCATATAGAAAAGAGTCTTTCACCTGATACATATCCAAAAACAGTTACTCCCGCATCTCCAGCGAAGTATGTATTGGAACTTCCTGCGGGTTTTTCTCATTCAGAAAATATTCAAGTGGGTGACACAATCGTATTGCCAAAGTGGTAACGGGGAATTTTGTTGAGTAAAAATGAAATTTTCTCCTGTGGATAGCGCCTCATTTTGAGTCTAAAGATCAACAAAAAATATTTTTTTCCCACCACAACTTTTTGTACACCGTAGTCTGTTTAAACACTTTTTAAGCTGCGTTCACTTTACATTTTTTCTTGATTGTATTGTGAGTGATTTTTCAGTTGATTTTCTATTCTTATCGAAAAAATTTTACGGTAAAATGATATGACTTTAAAAGATTATTAGCAGTAATTTTGCACTGAAACGCTCATGAATATTTCAATCACAAAACGAGACGGCACGAAAGAAAAGTTTAATGCTGATAAAATCAATCGATCGATTGAGCGTGCATGTGTCGGTTTGTCAGATCCGATCAGTTTGGTAACCCAAATTGCCCTCGAAACTCAACTCACCCTTTATGATGGCATCACAACTGATGAAATGGATCAAGCGACAATCAGTGCTGCCGTCCAAAATATTAAAAATGATATTGAGTTCGACAAAATTGCAACACGATTACTCCTCAAAACAATTTATCGACGAGTTGTTGGTGAGTTTAAGGATGATGCCGAGCTCCTTAGAACAAAACACCGGGATGAGTTCATTAATTATGTAAAAAAGGGTGTCGAATCAGGCCTTCTTGATAAACGAATGATCGAGAAGTACGATCTCAACAAACTTTCAGAGGTTTTGGACTTGCGAAGGGACGAGCTTTTTCAGTACGCGGGTCTGTCAGGTCTTCTCAATCGTTATGCATTGAAGGACAAGAATCAAAATGCCGCAGAAACTCCGCAGTATTTCTTTATGCGAATCGCTATGGGCCTCGCATATAACGAAGCTGATCCAACGGGGATGGCAAAGAAATTCTATGACAAGATGTCTCGCTTTGAATATATTGCCGGCGGTTCAACCAATTTGGGTGCGGGAACAAGTCGACCAGCGCTTTCAAATTGCTTCCTTCTCGAAATTCATGATGACATGCAGCATATTGCAAAGTCTGTGGCCGATGTCCTCCTTCTTTCCAAGGATTCTGGTGGTATCGGTGCTTCTATTACAAAGCTCAGAGCATCAGGTTCACCCCTTGCAGCAACCAATACAACTTCAAGTGGTCCGACGCCATTTGCAAAAATTATCGACACCGCAATTCGTGCAGTACAGCGTGGTGGTAAGAAAAAAGGTGCGCTTTGTTTCTACATGGAGAACTGGCACATTGATTTCGAAGACTTTTTGAACTGGAAACATAATGCAGGTGATG
>DATGWK010000120.1:0-1828 GCA_035299525.1 Candidatus Nanoarchaeia archaeon | reverse complement strand
AAACTCAAAGACAACCTATATCGACATGACCCCAAGATCATTACCTACCTCGACTCAGATGTTCATGCATCTGGTCACGGCAAACGAGGTGAGCTCGAATGGATTCACAAACAAATCCCGTACAAGTTCTTCATGCCAGTTCACGGTCAGCACTTCCGAGTAAAAATGCATGCGGAGCTCGCTCACCAACTCGGTACACCAAAGGAAAACATCGTGGTGCCAGATAACGGCTCAGTCGTTGAAATTCCGCCTACAGCAGACAAAATCATGGTGCTTAAGGAGAAGGCACCTTCAGACGATATGATGGTTGAAGGCTTCACTATTGGTGACATGCAAGAAGTTGTTATCCGAGATCGAAAGATGCTTGCCGAAGACGGTATGTTCGTCATCATTGCAACAATCAACGTCCGCACAGGTAAACTTCGAAAATCTCCAGACATTATTTCTCGTGGTTTCGTATACCTCAGAGAGTCTCAGGAACTTTTGCAACAAGCACGACTTATTATTAAAAAGACAGTCGAAACCTCTACTGTAGGCATGAATCCGATCAACTTCGAGTTTGTGAAATCAAACGTAACCGATGCAGTAAGCAGGTTCCTGTTCCAAAAGACCAATAAAAAACCGATTGTGATTCCAGTAATTCTTGGAATGTAAGGGGGGGGGTTGGCTTTGCAAAGCCAAACCGACACTTATCCAGCGAGGTCTGAAAGACCGAGTCGGATAAGTGATCGAGCAGGATCAACCGCTTGAAAGGATTTACAAGGCATGTTACTATCTTCCCACTATGGCAGTAAATGTAGAAGTAGAGCGAGGAAATAACGAAAACAGCATCAGCATCATCAAGCGCTTCACTCGACGCGTCCAAGGTTCTGGTGTTCTTATGCGCGTTCGAAAGAACCGATTCACCGAACGAAATCGATCTCACTTCGTAAAAAAGAAGAACGCCCTCAAACGACTTAATCGACAAGCTGAAACAGCTGAACTCATCAAGATGGGTAAAATGCAAGAGCGAAGCTTCCGATAAAGTTTTCCTAATGTCAGTCGATATCAAAAGCACGGTAAAAGAGCAGCCTGAGCTGCCTTTTTCTGTTATGACAGAAAAGGTTCTCGGTCCTGACTACGAACTCAGTCTCGTTTTCAACAGTCCTGAAGAAATGCAGCAATTGAATAAGCAATACCGACAAAAGGAGTACGTTGCCGATATCTTGAGTTTTCCACTCACAGAGACCTCCGGAGAAATTTTTATGTGCCTGGATCAAATTCGAATTAAAGCAGCTGAATATAACCAACCATTTGAAAGGATTGGATCATGGGAGTAGAATGGACAAAGAAGAAAAGATGATTCGGGATTTTTTTGGTATTAGCGGTTACTAAATCTGAATTCTTTTTCTTTCTCAGTGTGCGCTTTGTTTTTTTATTTTAAATGGCAAAAAAAATTGCAGTTGGAATAGATATTGGTACATATCAAATCAAGGTCGTTGTGGCAGAAAGCCCCGACTCAGGAAAAGAATTTCCACGAGTACTTGGATTGGGTTCAGCAGAATCCAGGGGCATGCGGCATGGGTACATTACGAGTCCTGCAGATACAACCCAAAGTCTAAGCCAGGCAATCGCCCAGGCTGAAAAGACAAGTGGTATCAAGATTAAACGCGCCTTCCTTTCTGTAGGAGGAATCGGACTTGAAAGCATGATCTCGACTGCTTCAATCATGATCTCTCGTGGCGATTCTGAGATCGATGAGGTTGATTTACATAAGCTTCATGAGACTTGTGAGAAAGAAATTCCTTCTTCAATGATCCTCAATCGGAAAATTATTCATCCGATCCCA
>DATGWK010000119.1:0-5415 GCA_035299525.1 Candidatus Nanoarchaeia archaeon | reverse complement strand
TGGGCTATTATATGGAAAAGCCAAAATAAATCAACTGCGCCAGGTCATAAAGACAGCAACGGCAGGCAGTTTACGACCAATCCGCCCGCGCTATGACTACGGCGTGATAAATAAAAAAGACCCCACCGAGGGCGAGGTCTGACGAACTGAAGATTGAGCGGTTAATCGCGGCGCACCCTGCCGAGCGTACGATCGAGGTCCTCACGCTGACGATTCGACAGGGTGGGAACAAATGCGATCGGTGGCAACAATTCCTGAACAGAACGACGGCCGTCTTGAGACTGCCGATTCTGCTGGTGTTGCAATGGACCATTCGGTCCACCATCGGACATGCCAGCACGAATGCCGTCGGGGTTCATTGCCGTGACTGAACTGGGGAAACCTGGGGGCATTACGATCTACTCCGTTATCAAAAAGTTCGTTTTCCCTGACGCCAACAGCTGGCATACATGGGAGGAGTAAAAATATATCTTTATATTGAGGATGTGTCAAATGTGGATACTCTATACGTGTATATAAATGAAAAGCCCCACACGATGTGTGAGGCTGGAGGGCACGAGATCACGAACTCAGACTGGCTGGATGGATTCTGTCACGTCGAATCCCGAAGGATGATTGCGACCGAGTCTTCGGAATCGATACACATAGGGGCCGCTACGCCACGTGCCGGGTGCCATGTTTGTGACACAACCCTCAAGGTTCCGAAACTTCATGATGCGATATGACCCACGATGCATCACAACAGCACACAGACCCATTGGTAGCAGCACGAGCTTGCTGATCTCGATCGTTTGACCCGACCTCAAGAGTCTGTCAGCGCTCACGACCTGACCAGGTGAACCGTACATGGCCCAGTGGTAAAACCATCGAATCAGGATTCCGCCAACGAGGCAGAAAATTGACTGAACCATCATGACAACTAGATACGGAATTTCTGAAAGGAAGTGCATACGCGCTCCAGTGTGTAAAAAGTGAGTTTGAGGTACACCCAGAGCATTTATACCACGAATACAAAGCTAAGTCAAACTATGACTTAGCAATATGACTCTCCATGTAATCGAGTGTGATTCCAACCTTTTTCCCAGGATTAAAAATATTTTTTGGATCAAAAATTCGCTTTGTTTGAGCAAAGAGATCAACAATGTGCTGGCCATACATTTTCTTGAGGTACGGTGTGCGAACAATGCCGTCATTGTGTTCACCAGTAATTGAGCCGTGGTATTTGAGTACCAATGTATAAATTCGGTCTGAAACTTCGGCGATCAATTCCCTATTTCGTTCAACCTTCATATCCATAAGCGGAATGATGTGGAAGTTTCCGTTACCAGCATGACCTGCAATAGTGTAAATAAGTTTGTATTCATCGAGGATTGCGCGCATTTTTGGCAAAAATTCAGGCAAAAATTCTGGTCGTACCACCACGTCATCTACGAATGGTGCAGTTCGAAGTCCATGAACATGTTGTCGAAGCAAATTGAAGCTTTCACGTCGAATCGTCCAATATTTTTCTGCCTCAGCGATCGAATGAATACTTCGTGTCTTAAATTTAAAATGGGCAACTCTCTTTTTGAGATCGGCGAGCTGTTTGTCGATTTCTTTTTCATCATTTCCGGCAAATTCAACAAGAAGTACAAGCTTTGGAATACCACCCGTAAGGATCATGAAAAATTCGGGAATAAAACTAAACATCAATTTCACAAAACCCGACTTCATATTCTTCATCATTTGTGGCAAGAACCTAATTGCAAGCTTCATTGTACTATCGTCGTATGATTCAACACTCTCTGGTTTTGTTTCAAGAATCTCATTAACGATCTTACCGAGCTCCTTGATGTTTGGCATGAAAATAACGAAGAGTTTTGTCTTCTTCTTGACCGGAACGAGCCGAAGTTGAGCCTCAGTTACGATTCCGAGTGTTCCCTGAGAGCCAACGATAAGCTTCGTAAGGTCAAAAGTCTCTCCATCCCACACATTCCAAAGATAGTAACCAGCAGAATTCTTGGACACGACGGGCTTTGCAGACATAATCGCGCCCTTATTTGTTTCAATGAGTTCAAAAATTTGTTTGTACACATTTCCTTCAAAATCCCCTTGTGCCATTTTCTTATCGAGCTCTGATTTTGAAAGCGGTTTAACTTCATATTCTTTTCCGTCTGCAAAAATCACCTTGAGACCCTCAATATAGTCTTCCATCTTGCCGTATTGAAGTGTTTTTTCACCAGCGCAATTATTTGCGATCATGCCGCCAAGCGCGCACAAATCCTTAGATGCGGTATAGCATGGCAACAATGAATCAATCTTGAGTGTTTCTTTTTCAAAATCACGATAATAGGTTCCCGGTAAGACTGTTGCCCTGTGTGTATTGAGCGCTCTAATACCATGCATGTACTTGGTGACATCCATGATGATTGAATTATTAAGCGAGCCGCCAGACATACATGTACCAGCCGAACGTGCGGTAAGAGAAATAGACTGATCTGTGTCTTTTCGATCGGCCACAAATTTCACAAGTTTTTGAATATCTTCGGAATCCTTAGGGAAAACAACGAGTTGTGGTTTTACTTCAAAAAGACTCGCGTCATGGCTGTACTTCACGAGCGATTGAGGATCATCCGCAATGTCACCTTTGAAAAAAGATTTTATTTCGTCTCTAAGGAACATGATTTTGCCCGAGGGCGTTACGCTAACTTATTAAATACCTTCAATTTTGCTTCAACAACTTTCTCCATGGCTGCCACGGTTGGTTTCAGAATTTTGTACGGGGCTACTTCGTCAGGATTTTCTTGAAGGGAAAGCTTGAGTGAATCTCGAAACGCAAGTCGAAGTTCGGTATTGATATGCACGATAGCGATTCCAGCGTCGATTGCAGCTGAAAAATCATCTGATGAGTTACCGGAGCCTCCATGGAGAACCATTGGAACACCACAAGCCTCACGAAGTTCTTCGATACGAGCAATATTGAGCGTTGGATCAACGCCACCCTTGAGCATGCCGTGGAAGTTTCCAACTGCTGGAGCCAACATATCAACGCCCGTGAGTTCTACGAACCTCTTTGCTTCTTCAGGCTTTGTTAAACCTTCTTCTGAAAGATTCACGCCGTCTGGAATCGCATCAAGGATCTTTGAAGATTGACCAATGAAACCAAGTTCTGCTTCAACAAGCACATCACGACCAGCACTTCGAGCATATTCAACACATTCTTTTGCTTGAGCGACGTTTTCATCAAATGGAAGTTTTGCGCCATCAATAATAACCGCATCAAAACCTGCATCAATCGCCTCCTTCACTCCTTTTACTGAGTATGTGTGGTCAGCATTGAGAAAAATAGGATGACCGAACTCTTCACGGAGACTTCGAACAACTGCTGCAATCTGTCGAACACCAAAGAATTCTCTTTCACCCTCTGAAACTCCGATGATCACTGGTACATTAAGCTTTCGGGCAACATTAGAGATTGCCCAAACTGCTTCCATGTTTGAAATATTAAAATGGCCGATTGCGACCTTGTTCATTTCTGCGTCCTGAATATATTCGTGAAGGGTTTTCATGGAGATAATTCTACCATGACCAAAAACATCGCGTGCTATAATTTCTCCCATGAAACCTATCGATTTTCTTGCTATTGGCGATATTGTCGTCGATGCCTTTATTAAACTGAAAGATCCTTCAATCCACTGCCACCTTAACCACGAAACAAAAGAACTTTGTATTCCCTTTGGTGAAAAAGTTCCTTTTGACTCAGTAGAAATCGCAAACGGTGTCGGGAATGGACCAAATGCAGCTGTCTCTGCAGCACGCCTTGGCCTCAAATCTGCTGCAATGACCGATATTGGTAATGACCAATACGGTGCAGACTGTCTTGCAGCACTCAAGAAAGATGGTGTCGTTACAAAATATGTTTCAAAACATCGTGGCAAGAAAACAAACTATCACTATGTCCTCTGGTACGGCGATGAACGAACTATTCTCGTAAAGCACACAGACTTCGGCTACAAATTCTCTGCTCCATGGAAAAATCCTCGTTGGGTCTACATCACATCACTCAGTGCCGATTCGCTCGACTACCAACTCGACGTTGCAAAGTGGCTTGAGAAGAATCCAGATATCAAACTCGCCTTTCAACCTGGAACATTCCAAATCAATGCCGGCCGTGAAAAACTTACCCCGCTCTACAAACGTTCAGATGTATTCTTCTGCAACGTCGAAGAAGCCCGTCGAATCCTTGGCATTCCAAGTGGTGAAGTAAAAGATCTCCTTAAGGGAATGCGTGAACTTGGTCCGAAGACTGTGGTTATTACCGACGGACCAAATGGTGCATATGCATACGATGGAAATGAAGCATGGTTCATGCCGACATATCCGGATCCAAAGCCACCATTCGAACGAACAGGTGCTGGCGATGCGTTTGCCTCAACATTTAGCTGTGCACTCGCCCTTGGAAAGACTCTTGCTGAAGCTCTTGCATGGGCGCCGATCAATTCAATGAACGTTGTGCAGCACGTTGGTGCTCAGAAGGGACTTCTTACCCGAACAGAGCTTGAGAAGTATTTGAAAAACGCTCCGGCGGAATACAAAGCAAGAAAAATTTAATTTTTAAAATATAAATATGCGAAAACAAAATAAAATCGAATGGAATAAAGTAACGTGGTATTCAAAATGGGCCTCACTTCTTTTCTTTATACTCGTCCTACCAGTCCTCACCTTTTGTATTGGTATGAAGTATCAAGAAGTTCAAGATCTGACAGCGCGGATAGATGCAAAATACACACGCTAAAAGAGAAAACACCGTCCTCCGACGGTGTTTTGATTTTCGGACATTATTTTTTTACGAGCCAACGATGGTTGCCACTAGGCACAGCAACCCTTACTGGGCTCGGTGTAACAACACGGGGACCTCTTATGCTTGTCGACCCCGATCGTGAACGAGTACAAACTCGCAGAATTTCCGGGCTAATCGGCGGGTGTTCTCGAGTCCGCTCAGACTCAAGAAATTCGATCAGCTGACTGATACATGTTCCACGCTGGTCTGGCTCCAGGGTATCCATGTACGCTCTGATTTTTGCCTCCATGTTACGGTGTGTTTGAGACTGACCATTCGCACCCTGTGACATCCATTGTCCTTTCTGTACAAAACACGCACATCGCACAATTCCTAAAACAAAATAACACAGAATAATAAGCTTGGCAAACCCGCCAAGATATGAAAAAACGGAGCACTGTAGTCGTGCTCCGTTTGAATACAAGAAATCGAAGATGTGTGTAGAGCACAATACTTGCGAGCAATACGAGCATTCATCTCAGACAATCAATGAGCGTGAAATCATGACTGTCTGGACAAAGCGAGGTCAGCTCCTGCGGCGTCGAGCGGTCAAAAGACCGCCGAAACCCAGAAGCGTAGCAGCCGCCGGCGCCGGA
>DATGWK010000118.1:0-5309 GCA_035299525.1 Candidatus Nanoarchaeia archaeon | reverse complement strand
AAATCCGGCACATGTTTCCCTTGCGGTAATCGCAGGTATTCTCGTCTTTTTTGTATTGGAAAAATTCCTCCATTGGCATCATCATGCTCACGGCGAAGATGATGTGGAAACAATTCACACCAGTGGAAAAATGATCCTTGTTTCTGATGGTGTTCACAACTTCATCGACGGCCTCATTATCGGTGCAAGCTTCTTAGTAAGCACTGAGGTTGGTATTGCCACAACCATTGCCGTTTTACTTCACGAGATTCCACAAGAAATCGGAGACTTCGGAGTCCTCATTCATTCCGGTTACTCACGAGGTAAGGCGCTGTGGTTCAACTTTCTTTCTGCCCTTACAGCGGTTTTGGGAGTACTTATTACCTTCTTCCTTACCAATATTAGTGAGTTCTTGGCTTTATGGCTTGTACCAGTTGCTGCGGGAGGGTTTATCTACATCGCGCTTAGTGATTTGATTCCTGAACTACATAAGTCAGAACACAATGTGCGTCACTCAATTCTTCAGCTATCTGCGGTTGTTGTGGGTATAAGCGCAATGCTACTTCTTCTAACTCTTGAATAGTTTGGTTACAATCTATTCATGAAATACCTTCTTTCAATCTTTGTATTTTGTGCATTGTTTCCCAATCTACTATTAGCTCAAAATGGAGAAATAATTATTGACCAGGTTGAGACCGTAAAAGCAAAAGTAATAGAAGTTCTCGCAGAAGAAACAAAAGCTATCCCAGGCACGGATATCACAAGTAACTTTCAGGAAATTAAAGTACAGATTCTTGAGGGTGCACAAAAAGATAAGATTGTTGAGGTTGAAAACGATTATCTGAATCTTGATGAAGGCGAGATCTTCTATCTTATTCGTACAACAAACAGTGTCGATGGCAAAGATTACTATTCAGTTTCTGAACCATATCGATTACCGGTTGTACTACTGTCTGTTATTCTCTTTATAATTCTAGTTTTCGTATTTGGTGGTATTCAAGGTATTCGCGGACTCGCTAGCCTCGTTGGTAGTTTGGTCTTAATCCTCTACGTGTTATTACCCGGGATTCTTCATGGATTCTCGCCAGTAATAATGAGCCTCTTTGTATCATCACTCATTATTATCATCGGCTCATACATTACACACGGATTTAACAAAACAACCTCATCTGCCGTTATCGGTATGATTGCAACAGTTTTCATAACGGGCTTCCTTGCCTATATCGCAGTTCATTTTGGCCGACTTACTGGATTTAGCGACGACGAGGCGGTCTACCTCAATCTCGACACCCGCGGTTCAATCGATTTCGTGGGATTGCTTTTGGGAGGAATGCTCATCGGTCTTCTTGGTGTGCTCTATGACGTAGCGATTGGTCAAGCGATTTCTGTTGAGGAGCTTCACCATGTTGCCCCACACTTATCCCGAAAAACGATCTATAAGCGAGCCACCCGCATTGGCCGAGAACATATCGGTGCATTGGTAAACACTCTTGCAATTGCATATGTTGGTGTATCACTTCCCCTCCTTTTGCTCTATGTAAAGTCGGTAGACGCACCACTTGGTCTTACACTAAATAAAGAAATTTTTGCTACAGAAATTATTCGAACAATGATTGGTAGTATCGGCCTCGTACTCGCTGTACCGATTACAACCCTCATTTCGGTTTGGATTCTTATGAAGGTTAATCGTAGTGAAGTAACCCCAGAAAAGCTTGCCCAAGAAGAAAAAGAGATTGAACACCTCGGGTACCATCATCATTAATTAATTGAGCCACCTCGCAGGATCGAACTGCGGGCCCCGTCTTTACGAAAGACGTGCTCTACCAACTGAGCTAAGGTGGCCTACTTACTGGAGCCAATGATCGGGATTGAACCGATGACCTCGCCCTTACCATGGGCGTGCTCTACCAACTGAGCTACATTGGCATATTTTGGTCTTATCAACCAAAACAGCTACATTGGCATATTTTGGTCTTATCAACCAAAACAGTCACGTTCACAAACTAGTAACGCTTCATGATGATAGTACAGTTTTGAGCTGTTTTCAATTAACGAACCTTACCTAAAATTGGAACATTGAAACCCCTGTTCTTCTTTTTTCTGTGATGAAAAGCACCAAGGCTGGAGCAAACATAAATCGCCCGACTACCATATCGACTGAGAAGCGAATCAACAACGTCATACACTTTTTTCAATGAATCAGATTTGATATGGCCACCAAAAAGATCCTGAGAAGCATGAGAACTTGGAACCATGCCGTGCAGTGTTACACCGGTAGCACGATAAATATATACTGGATCGAAAATAGAACCGAATGATTTTCTAACCGCCTCAAGAATTACACTTGGAACTGATGTTGGGGCCGACAGCACACACTCCATACGACGATATCGGAAATCTTTTGTCTTGAGAAAGAATGATACACGTGTTGCCATTAGTGAGTGGCGTCGGGCACTGCGTGCAACATCTTCTACATGTCTTGAAAGCTCAGAAAAAAGGAATGCCGGGTCATTCGTTGTTGGCATAAATGTTTCCGTACTTGCGAACGACTTATGCTCTGCTCGCTTACCGGAATATACAGGAAACAAGGATTTTCCCGAAAGTTCATACCAAATCTCCACCATTGGCTTGGCACAATTCTCTCGAACCCACTCTTCACCCTTATCTACAAAATTTTGTGCGGTCTCAATCCCGAATCGATACAGATACTGATTCGTCTTCGGTCCGATCCCCCAAATTTTTCCAAGTGGCACTGATCTTAAATAATTTTGAATCTGAGACTGAGGAATAATAGTTAATCCATTTGGTTTTTTCCACTTAGAAGCAACTTTTGCTAAGACCTTACTCACCGAAAGACCGACAGAGAATGTAATACCGAGCTCTTTATATAACGTTTCTTGAACTGTTTTTGCAATTTCGTCATAAGAAATCCCCATCTCAGCATCAAGACCGGTAATGTCAGCAAAGCATTCATCAATGCTATACCACTCAACGGTTGAGCTAAAACGAGAAATTATTTTAAACATCCGCTGTGAAAATATTTCGTACAGACGATACTGAGACGGTACAACGATGACCTGCGGAAACAGTTTCCGAATCTGAAACACTGGCATACCACGACCGACACCGAGTGCTTTTGCTTCATAACTCATTGCTGTTGCAATACCCCGCTCTCCTCCGCTCACAACCGGTCTGCCTTTTAAACTTGGGTTGCAAGCAACTTCGCACGCGACGAAAAATGCATCACCGTCTACGTGTAATATTGCTTTAGGAAATTCCTTCTCATCTGCCATATCTTCGTACAACACCTTTTACAACAGCTGCAATTTTGAGTTCTTCTGTAGGATAGATCGGCTTATACTTTTTATTTGCCGGTTCAAGCCAAACTCGACCAAGTCTTTGCTTGAAATATTTCATAGTCCACTCACCATCAACTTCGGCAATAACAATGTCGCCATCCTTCGCAACATTGGTACGTTCCGCAACCACCAGATCTCCTGGAGCAATATGGGCATCAATCATCGAATCACCATCAACCTGAAGAAGATATGTCGCATCTTTTCTTTTGATAAGAAATTCATCAATATTCATGGAGTCAAGCATTTCCTCTTCTGCCGCTGCTGGGAAACCGGCTTTGACAAGACCAAGAAGTGGCACTTCGCCAAGCAACTTCTTCGGTACCAGTTTACCGCTTGAATCTTTTTCTACGGCACCCTCATCAATCAATTTCTGTACAAGCTTGTAGACTGCGTTCTTTGATTTGAAACCAAGGAGAGCCATGATTTCTCGGTATACAGGCATCCGTTTGTGCGTACTGTAAAAAGAGAGTATTTTTTGTTTATATTGTTCGTTCATATATTATCGAAATCGAAGAAATGAAAACGGTTGTGCAAACATGCCGTGTCGGTTTCCCTTCAATCTAAGAAGCAACATGCGATGTTCTCGAGCCTCATCTCGGTATGACTTACCCCGAAGAATTTTTGAATCAATCTTCTTGTTAAGCTCCTTTAATCTTTTTTCAATCATTGGTGCAATGTGTGTGATAGCCATATTTTTTAATTTATTTACTAATCTGTTATGAAAGTAGTATAAGTGAACGATCGTTCACCAGTCAATGTGGATACGTGTTTAGAGAATAAAAAAGCCCCGCCGTAAAGCGAGGCCCTATCGTTTTCCCTCCCATTCAAGGAGAAATTGCTTCATATATTTTTTTAGATATTCATGTCTGCGTGCAGCAATTTTCTTAGCAGACTTTGTATTCATTAAATCTTTCAACAACAAAATCTTTTCATAGAAATGATGAAACGATGGTGGTGCAGAATTTCGATAGTGCTCCTCGGAAGAAAAGTGTTTACTAAATTTTCGCACTGGGTCATGTAGGGGCCGACCCTTAACACCGCCATATGCGAATACTCGTGCAATACCAATAGCACCCATGGCATCTAGCCTATCCGCATCTTGAACAACATAAAATTCAATTGGAACATTCTTGCTTTTCTGTCCAAGTGATTTACTGAATGACATATTCTTGATGATAAACATGACCTGATCAATAGTTTTTTGGTCTAAATTCTGTTGTACAAGGAAGTTTTCAGCGATTGTATAATCATCTTCCTTTTTATCTATTACCTTCCAATCACCCACGTCATGCAAAAGAACCGCGAGATCAACGATAAAGGGATCGGCTTTCTCTGTTTTACATATCGCCCTTCCATTATTGCGAACACGGACAATGTGCCACCAATCATGACTACCACTTTTATCTTTTTCTAAAGATTGTTTTGCAAAGAGTTCGGTATTTTTAATTATCTGTGATTTCTTCATTACCGTGAGTATATAACAAAACACCACCTTTTCGAGTGGTGTTTTTCTTTGGCGCGGCCAACCGGACTTGAACCGGCAACCTCTCGCGTGACAGGCGAGTGCTCTAACCAGTTGAGCTATGGCCGCAAGCGAGGAACAAAAGACATGCTCGCATGGATTTTGATTCCGAGCGAGCCGGCCATATCGAGGAGCCCATAGGGCGACGAAGATATGGCCGCAAAAGTCATTACCTATCCCTACTACAGATATTACCCTGTAGTCCGTACAATCTACCAAACTTTCCCTTTCCTTTCAATTTGTGTCCGGGGCGGGGATCGCCGACCACGTCGGCTGGTGGTTTCCCATCTCACCACCTACGGTGGCTCGATAAGGGAAACCCTTTCGATCCCCGTCGCATGCAAAACAATTTGCATGCTCACTTAAAACATAATTTTGTGTCGGGGGCGGGGATCGAACCCGCGACCCCAGGCTTATGAGTCCTGTGCTCTACCAACTGAGCTACCCCG
>DATGWK010000117.1:0-4635 GCA_035299525.1 Candidatus Nanoarchaeia archaeon | reverse complement strand
TGAACAACGTCAGCAGTAATACGAATCGCAACAAGAATATCAACACCCGCTGCCAAGAGGGATGTCATTGTTCGAGCTGTTCGAGCCGCATTTGTTTCTTTAATAATATTTTTGATTACTGGAATTTTGAGCACCACAGTGTCAGCAAAAACCTTACCTCGCTTTGTTCTAAGTCCGTAATACACACCCACACCAGTTGCAATAATAATCAGTAACGAAATGATGTAGTGATTCTTTAGGAAATCAGAAATACCAATAATTATTCGAGTGAGTAGAGGCAATTGAACATTCAACTCTTTAAACACTCCAGAGAGCGTCGGCACAACAAAGATCAGCATGAGGATGGCGATACCGACCATGACGCAGAAAATGATTGCTGGATAAATCATTGCGCTTCGGATTCTTTTATTCAAAAGATACATTTTTTCAAGCTGCTCCCCCACCGACCTGAGTGATGAAGTGAGACTTCCAGACTCTTCGCCCGCCTTCACCATTGAAAGAAACAGTTTTGAAAACACTTCGGGGTGCTTTTCCATTGCAGCAGAGAGGGCTTCACCTCGAACAATATCGGCACTAAGCGTGTTAAGTACCTTTTTAAACGCCCTTCCTGCTGTCTGCCGTTCAATAACAGCAATTGCACGAGTGATAGGCAAACCAGACTCGATCATGACTCCGAGATTTTTTGCGAACTGAATCTTGTCAACGGTCTTCACACGATCAAGAAAGGCTGGGAGCCTTAGAGCTTTTGTTTTATGATCTTTTACCTCTTCGACATGGAGGAATGTACCACCCTCTTTTTTGATTGCCTCATAGAGAGCGAACTTATTATCCGCCTCCTTCTCCCCTTCGTATGTTTCGCCGTTTGTGCGAATCGCTTTAAATTTAAATTTCATTTTATTCAGATACAACACGTAAAATCTCTTCGATTGTTGTATAACCCTGAACCGCTTTGAATAAACCGTCCTCGATCATAGTGAGCATTCCCTCTTTCTTTGCTTGAGCCTCAAGCTCCTTATCAGTTTTACCCAACATCACAAGTTCCTTAATTGGTTGTGACATTTTCATGACTTCATAAATACCGATTCGGCCAGCGAACGCATCGGCAATGTTTACGCCGGTTTTCGGTCGATAGAGGGGAATCTTTTCCCACGTCGCCTTTGAGTCAACTATTTTTTCATCCTTAAGAGCCTTGAGCACTCGATCAATATCTATCGTCTGTGAAAGAGTCTTGATCTCCGCTGGGGTCATAAAGTACTTCTCTTTTTTATCGGTAAGCTTTCGAACCAAACGCTGACCAATAATAACGTTTACCGTAGAGACGATAAGAAATGGTTCAGCATGCATGTCTATAAGGCGCGGCAATGCTCCAGCAGCAGAATTCGTATGTAGGGTCGAAAGCACCAAATGACCAGTGAGTGATGCATTGATAGCAAGAGCTGCAGTTTCTGTATCTCGAATTTCACCGACCATAATAATGTCCGGATCTTGTCGAACAAGCGTTCGAAGACCTGTGCCAAATGTCAGCCCGATCTCAGATTTGACCTGGGTTTGATTAATACGAGGCATTTGATATTCAATCGGATCCTCAATAGTAGAGATGTTTACATCTGGTGTATTCAAAATTTCGAGCATGGTATACAGGCTCGTTGTTTTACCCGAACCAGTGGGGCCGGTGGTAAGAATCATGCCAGTCGTAAGATTCATCGCTTTATGAATCTGTTCGAGAGCAAGTCCGTGATATCCCAACCCCTCGAGAGAAAAACCTTGTACCCCCTCCCTAAGCACACGCATTACGATTTTTTCTCCGAAATACGTTGGAAGTGTAGAAACACGAAAAGAAATCTTTTCTCCGTTGAGATCAATCTTAAATCGTCCGTCTTGTGGCAAACGCTTTTCGTCGAGCTTCAAATTCGCCAAAATTTTAATACGAGCAACAATGCTTGGTGTGACGTTCTTTGGGAGCACCATGGCATCCCTAAGCAAGCCGTCGATGCGATATCGAACAAGAAGCTGATCTTCGAGCGGTTCTGTATGAATATCAGAAGCTCCCTGAATGATCGCGTGCTTAAGGAGCGTATCGACAATACGCACCACCGGCAAATCTTCAGCCTGCTTCTTGAGATCGTCCTCCGAAACTTCTGCACCATCACCATCAATGATTGTTTTGATCGATCCAGCTTCTTTTTGGATCAAATCACCGAATTCTGCCTTTAGGCTCTTTTGGTACTGAAGCAGTGCACTTTTTATTGATTCGTTATCAGTAAGACGGGGTAATATCTTAAGTCCAACTTTCTTCTTTATAAAATCAATCGCTGGCAAATCATCAGTATTTAACATCGCCACCTCGAGTGCATCCTTACCTCGACGGAAAGAAACAATGTTGTGATTACGAGCAACTGGTTCCGGAATAAGAGAAAGAACATCAAAATCAAGATGCTCCCCTTTTAAATCAACAAAGGGGATACCAAGTACACTTGCCTGAATTCTTCGCAGATCATTTTCACTAATCGCACCACTTGCAACAAGCACTTGGCCAACACCTTGACCCTTTTCAGCGGCAGACTTTTCTGCGCTCGTTAAATCAGCTTTCGAAACAAGTCCTGAATCAAGAATAAAATCTTTGAGTTGTTTTTCCTCAATGTGCATTTGCTCTATTGTACCAAACAAAAAACTTGTCCTGATTTACACCGAGGACAAGTTTTTTGTTTTATTTATTCTTCAACAACTCAATTTCTGCCCTGAGCTGCTCAATCTGTTCTTGCTGAGACTGGATTGCTTCTGCAAGTGGAGCGACTAATTTTTCATAATCAACCGACTTGATACCCTGTGGGTCTGTCGAAACAACCTCTGGAAAAATTTTTTCTACATCCTGAGCAATAAGTCCGATCTTTGTCCCCTTACTACTTTCTGGATCTTTCCAGTTGTACGTAACACCGACAAGCCCAATAACCTTACTGAGAATATCCCCCTTGAGAGGAGTAATATTTGTTTTGAGTCGCTCGTCTGAAGGTGAACCAACAACCCATGAAGCAGCACCACCCGTGCCATCAGAGGTTAGCACTGCGCCTGTTTGTGGATTTCCTCCACTTATTGCAAGTCTGCCACGAACAGCAAGGTTAACTTTTGTATTGGTTCCAGATGTACCGTCGCTTGGTGCAATGATTACTTGGCCAGTATTGGCAAAAATCTTGAAGTCTGTTCGAGAATTTGTAGCTGGAGGACCCTGGTTTTCTACGGCGTCACGATTTATGAGAAGATCGCCCGAGTTCGCTGTTCTAAGAATTGCCCAGCCTGTATGTGCGGCATTTGTACCGTTCGTATTATTAGAATAGAGCTGGAGTGCAGCGTTTCTATCGTATGGGGCGCTAATTCGAATGTCTGCAGCCGCATTTGAACGATCAACGTGAAGTTGTCCTCGTGGCGCATCAGTACCCATTCCAATGTCACCGCCCGGAACAGCAACCAACCGATTTGCCACCCCAGACTCAACGAGTTGAAAACCGTTTTGCCATGCCTGAACATGCCATGCATTCACACCACCACCACTCTTCTGGTTCTGAAGATCAATTCGAGCAGCATATGTATCAGTGCTTTGCACTTTTACCCTTTGATTTCCAGGTCCAAAAATATCAAGTCGAACGCTTGCATTGTTGTAATCAGGATTTTGTACTGTGTTCACACCTGCACCAATTCCAACCTTTCCATACGGAGCAAGGAGAGAAAACTGTGATGGTGTTCCTGAAAGACCAAGACCGAGGGTCAAACCACCATCCTTCACCTGACCGCTTGCACCAACGTTAATTGGAGCATATGTATTGTTACCTGGCGGTGCTGATGTCGGCGGGGTCCATGATTGCGCTGCAGCAAATTGGATACCAAAACTCAACGCAAGCGCGAGTGTGATTACCTTGAGACTGTTACTAATGTTTTGTTTGTTCATATATTTTTAAAATTATTTACTGCACACACCAAACATGAAACACACCATCTAAAAACTATTCGAGACAGACAGCGACACACTCAACCTGATTACCGTCATCACAATCGCCCCAGTTTGTTGCTACAACCTGGTAGCGACCCGCTGATGCACTCCATTCAACGCTACAAGATGCCCCGGAGTCACAGCCGCCAGTGTTAACCTTGGTCAAAGCACAGAAACCCGTTTGTGCAGTTGTGTTGGTATTAACCCTCACTTCACCGCCCGCGCTGTTGTTAGCCTGGTATGTATTCTTTGTTGCCCACCGAGAAAGACCGCCACCATCAGAGGCAAGCACTTTTCCTGCCGCTGGATTACCACCCTCAATCTTAATTCGGCCACCTAAAGTAAGACTTGCATTAGCGCCAGGGGTAAGAGTACCGATACCAACCTGACCGCCGGGTTGTACAACCATTCTCGTTGCCACCCCAGACTCAACGAGTTGAAATTTGTTTTGATACGCTTCGATGTGCCATGCATTGCTGGTTCCGTTGGTGTTCTTAGCGACCAAATCGAGTCGTGCTGTACCAGCAGGATCAGTAGTCTGAATCTTTGCTCTTTGAGTACCTGAGCCAAAAATATCAAGTCGAACGCTTGCATTGTTGTAATCAGGATTTTGTACTGTGTTCACACCTGCACCAATTCCAACCTTTCCATAC
>DATGWK010000116.1:0-1997 GCA_035299525.1 Candidatus Nanoarchaeia archaeon | reverse complement strand
TGCGCTTGGAAAAAGATAGCATCGATGTAGTTTGGCTTCAGTTTTAGCGCCTCGTTATTAAAAGCTTGTGCCGTCTCCAAGTCCCGGTTTGCAGCTGCAGCTTGCGCCATAGCGAGATAAATACCTGGGTTTCGTGGACTAACCTTAAGTGCCTCATCATACGCCGCCTTTGAGGCATCGTAAGCACCTTCAACACCCACTGGAAGAATTGTGTCGTAAACACGAGCCACAATGAGCTGATTCTCTACCTTGAACGGATCTGATTTTTGAGCCAATTTTGCAGCTTCTAGCGCGCTAGCAATTGTACCCTGGAAGCGATCTCGCTCTTCATCGCTCACTTCTGTTTTTCCATTTGCTGAAGCAATAATTGCACTTACCTTAGCAATATTAAGCTCTGCAATTGAGCGGTAGAACAAATCTCGCTCTGAGAGATTTAGCGCGTTCACAAGAAAATTCTCTGCACCAGCGACATTATTCTCTGTATTAATAGCGGCCAGAGCCTTTTGGAAATGCATAGACGCTCGAACTTGTTCGAACACTGTGTAACCCAGGCCAGCGCTTGCGATAAGAACAAAGACGCACAGCATTGTGACAACGAAACCAATCTTTGGATATTTGATAAATGAGAATTCTCCTACCGAAGTAACCCGTGACACCGAGGTTGCGGCAACGAATAAACCGGTAAACGTGAATGTAAGAAATACAATAACTGTACCTGGTGAATATACGACGCTCATTGCCCAAAGAAATGCAACAACCCCAAGAGACGAGATAACAAGATATCTACTCAACTGATCAGCATAATTTGAGAACAACGCCCGAAGACCTAACCAACCAATCGAAAATATGAATCCAAGCCAAGCAAGAATACCGACAAGCCCTGTTTCGATAATGGATGTTGGAATATATCCAATAGCCGAATCAAAGTTTGTACCCCAGAAGTTTGTGAGATTAACATCGGGTCGGTACATTTGCCACGCAACACCGAAACGGTTAGGACCAGCACCGAACACTGGATCTGCCTTGATATTACCCTTGAACACATCGAACGTTGCACCCCATGACGGACGAACTTCGACATTTGAGACCCCAAACCTTGCCCCGAGATTACTTCCCAAATCTCGACCAACTGGCAATACAAAGAACAAGGCGATAATCGCTATCACGAGCGACATGATGGCGATTCGTCGTCGAGGAGTCTCACTTACCTGCCCCTGGGCTACCGGTTGTTCAACATGCGTCGTTGAATGGGCGGCGCTGTAAACAAAGAACACGGCGGCAACAGCGGCGATCGCATACCAGATTGATGTGAAATTTACGACAACCAACATAAAGAGCGACACTGCAAGCACGGCACACACAACAATCCGATGAACCGCTTTCAACTTGAGAATCTCGAGCGCGAACAAACAAATGAGTACTGCGACTCCAAAGAAGATGCCAACTTCATTAAACTTACCAATCGTATTTGCAACCACGGTATCAAAGATACCGAGCGAAAGAAAATCGTCACCTAAGAAAAATCGAAGTGAGTGGAACGCACCGAGGACCCCCGTCACAACCAGAAGTGCTGAATATGCCGTAAAGATTTTTTTTGGAGAATTGAATGTGATAGAAACAAGGTACGTCAGCACGAACATAATCAAAAAGAAAGAAAATGTCGTTGCTTCGTAGCCATATCCGAGGAATGAAGAAACTGGAGATGTGCTAAAGATTGTCGAGAAAAGATACGCAAGAACCAACCCTCCGAATGTGACTGGAACCAATCCCTTCGGATACGGAAGCGCACCCCGTTTGATGAAAACAAGGATTGAGAGCACAAAGGAGAGAAGTACACCAAGCGAGATAAGGAGAGATTTGGTGAAAAGAAAAGAAACAAACTTTGAGTAGGCAAAGAAAGCGGGCACCAATAAAATGAGAAGTGTAAGTAAAACAAATGGCAAATTCTCAAGTGTTGTAATTCGGCGCCATAGCTGTATCTTGTTTGAATCCATACT
>DATGWK010000115.1:0-8099 GCA_035299525.1 Candidatus Nanoarchaeia archaeon | reverse complement strand
TACTTGCATTTGTAAGCTTACCTTGGTAATTAATTTGCGCATTAAAAGCCGCTTCAGCACGAGGAACTGTATCAAAAAATGCTGGAATCGTAAGGCTCGAGAAAATATGTGCAACCACGAGAAAAACAACCAAAATAGATTTGGTTTTTGTTAACCAATGATTTGTGTAAGAACGTGGGTGCATTACAATCAATCTTTTCTATCCAGAGAGGTGTCTCGATTCGTCGTCTTGAGCACTACTCGCTTGCGATCATGGAAATAAAACTTGATCACGAAGAGAACAGGCACTACAAGAAGCAACCAGAGCAAGTTCATGTAGTCTGCTACAAAACTATTCTTGGTTTCGATAAGCACATCTGGGATTCGAGCGATGATTGTACCCGCTAGAGATGCAAGACCTTGATGTTTGTAATCAAGAACCGCCAAGGCAAAATCATATCGTCCAGGACGTTCGAACGCTGCGATATTCGCAACATACGCCGTCTTGTCTTTGTTGACCCGAAGGAGGAAAGAGAATGTTTTCTCTTTATCGTTCGGGTCATACATTGTTACTGCAATTGTCTTCAAGATTTCTGGCACCTTATCGTAATCGATCGAGATTGTGAGACTGCGATCACCACGAATTTCTACGGAGTCAGAAATGATTGGCTTTTTATGGCCATCTTGAATAAAGTCGATGTCCGCAAGACTGAGCTTGCGAAGCAATGGATCAATTAATTCGCTTGGTAATTTGAGAATTCCGGCAAAGAGCTGAGGTTTGCCCGGTGTCTCACCTGCCAAGCTTAATCGGATATCGGTTACGGAACCGGAAGAGTAATTACCTGATTCATCCACCGCGAATGCAGAGTAATAATATGTCTTTCCAGCTACTACGTTACGATCGAGAAATTCTTCTGCCCTTCCTTCGTAGATAACAATGCCATCATAAGGATCTCGAGGAAAGAATTTGTCCGACTTCACAATTCGCACTTTCTCAAAGTCTGCTTGTGGGTTGTTCCAGGTCAATGCGACTCTGCCATTAACTTCTTTGGCCTTGAAGTTAGTGACGTTCACAGGGCCCAAATCATCCGGCAAACTAAGAGTGTAGAAATCTTGGTTATTGATTACAAGTCTCTTATTGTAGCCATCAATAAGAGTGATCTTGAAATAATACCGAGTTCCCGGCGTAAGATCTTCTAATCGAATATAGTGATTCGACTCATATCGTTCTGTCGAAAGACTACCGAGTTCAAGATCTCGTGTTTTACCCCAATACACACTCGCAAGCACAGGAACATTCGTACCGAAACGAATGACTGCATTCGTAAGGTCTGGAGCAACTGTTAAGTACAGGAGTCTGACACTTGTTGCACCATTTCCAACATCATCAGATGAATCTGGGTTCGGAAGTGCAAATGTTGTTGCATCCTCACTTGCCGACTGCCCTGATTCATTATTAGCAGCATCAATTGCTGATACTGTGTAGATATATGTTGTATTCGGACTGAGACCAATATCCGAATATGTAGTCAACCCACCCGATGTCCCAACAAGCAGACCATCTCTATAGACTCGATAGTCTGTGACAGCAACATCATCAGTCGATGGATCCCACGAGAGATCAATCTGGGAACTTGAAACCGCTGTTGCAGTAAGGTTTGTTGGAGTTGAAGGAGCTGTTATATCAGCAGTGCCAACCACTTGCCTAATAATGAACTGATCTTCTGCGGCAAAGGTAGACACATAACCAGAAAGTGGGAGTACAGAGATTATTAAGCTGACAATAACAAGGATTCGCTTCATTACCTTTCTTTTTACTTAGAGAGGAAGGACTGTGAGGGTAGAAGTTGCAGTGTACACATCTTCGAGCTTAAAAGCCGAAGATCCAATTGTGAGTCGAAACTTAAGAGTCGTTCCTGAGCCAGTTGGATGATTTGCCGACGTTCTACTTGCAATGAGTTTATTGGTTGTAGAGAGACCATCCCAACATGCATCGGGAGTATCACTCGAACCATCATTACAAGTTCCACCGTCATCTATATATCTACCGACTATATCTACTCCCTCTGGAGTAAATCCAAACTCGGCAGCGTTAGAAGGAACGGAGAACACAAGATCGGGATCAGAACCAGCTGGTGTGTAATCAGCAATTGAATCAGTGGTGAGATTACCCTGCATGGCCGGACTAGACGATGCCTTGATATACATTGCGTAGCCGGCCGGGTTATCAGTTGTTACTGTCACCAACGTTGACCCATTTGATGTGCCTCCAGCGACACCGCCAAGTGCTGGTGACATAACAACGTCAGTTGCGTTGTCATCAAGCGCCAAATACACCTGCTGCATTTGCTGGTAGCCAGCAAGGAGTCGATAGTTTGAGCTTGATGAGTCGCCCGTTGCAACTTCACCGGCAGTACTTTCAAGTTTGTAACTTGCAGAATTACTCTGTCCTCCACCAAAGTTAATACTGTCACTTTGGATCTTGTAGCTCGAACTAGACATTCCAACAGCACGCACCACATCCAAACTTGTAGCCAATGAAAGTACAAGGAGAGTTGCGATACCGCTTATGACAATAGACTTTCTGACGTCTTCCATTACTTCCTCTTAATTTCAAATCTCGTAATGATGAATCTGAGAGCCATGATTAGGACAAAGAGACAAGCCAAGATACCGAGAGCAATCTTCCAAGGAATGACCCAGAAAGAAACATCAAGCGTATCAACGATATTGTCATACCCTCTATTAATAGAAGCTGTTGCTGTGTATCGCCCGAATAGAAACGGACGATTCCAGGTAATCTCTCGCATTCGGATTGATTGCGGCAAAGAAAACCACGGATCAACTTCTACCATTCCAACCTCCTGACCAATCATGTTCTTAATTCTGATTTCACCGTACGGATTTACGTACACTGAACCATTATTTTCATACAAGAGTCGCAAGGTGATTGGACCCTTTCCGAAAATTTTCTGACCATTCAAGGTGTTAAAGCCAGTAAGCTGACCTTCTTCCTCTACATCGCCAGGTACTTTTACAAAGAACAAGACACCGAGTCGAGAAACGATGGCCGATGATTGTGGGCCTGTCGCCTCTTTTTGAGTTGTTCGCACAAGAACACTTCCGTAATGACCACCTGGGTCAACATCAGTTGGCAAACTGACAGTTACTGGAATTATTGCTCGCTCTCCATTCCTGAGTTCGAACGTACTCGACTCAAACTTCAAGAAATCACGGAGTGAATATGGGCCTCGGTCATCACCCAAAAGCACAACAGCTTCATTTGGATTTTTTGAACCAGTGAAGTCTTCAACCTCGAGGCTGAAGGTTCGCGTACCACCAGTTCGATTTGAAACCGTTATTGCCGTTGTTTTGCTTTCACCCGGATTAATTTCGAGTTCGACTTTCCCTGGTCCAACTACGAAATCTTTGTAGAGAGCGTTTGCAACATCAATGTTCTCGATCTTATATACAGCACCAGCCAAATTAGGCACACAAACAGAAACCAGAAGTGCAAGCGTGATGATGATCTTTGAGTATTTCTGTAAGTTCATGATGTGTGATTAATTTGTTGTTGCCGTAAGTGTTGTTGTCGCCTTGTACGTATCTTCAGGAACGAACGAACCTGAGTTGATCGTTAACTTGAAGACAACTGACGAAGTTGAACCAGACGCACTTGTCGCTGTGGTTCGAAAAATCGTCGATGTTGCAACAGTTGAAAGGCCGTACCAACAAGATGCTGCACCACTCGTATCAGCAGAACCCGTGTTACAAGTTGAGGCACCGTCGTCCTTAAACTTTTGAGCTAAGTCCGATGTTGTGCTTGCGAGAACCGTATATCCAAACTCTGCACTTGAAGGTACAGAATATGTGAAGTCCGGAACTCCTGCCGCTACTGGTGTGTAATCAGCAATTGTGCCAGTGGTGGTTTCTCCATCCATCGCTGGACTTGTACTTGCCTTGATCGTCATGGTGTACCCAGACGAATCGTTTGTGAGCACAACCACTGTGGTTGTACCGTTTGATGTACCGCCGGTGATACCGCCCAATGACGGTGACATCGTGACATCTGTAGCCGTAGTCGCGAATGAAATTTCAGACGTGACTGTCTGGCTAATTGTGAACTGATCTTCGATGGCAAAGCTCAAACCTGGTTCGACGAGTGTAAACATCATCGCAATTACCAAGGTGAGAATCGCTGCGCCACCGAGAGCTTCTTTTACATACTTCATGCTAATAAATTACGTTGCTTATAATCTCCACTAATAAACATTCCCACTTTCAGACGCTAAGCGTCTGATCATGAAATTCCAGTTTCGAAATTCCATCATCAGACACCTACACACCTTCTATGGATCGACACCCTCTTCTTTCACAGGCACCATTACATACAAGTATTCTTGGTCTGATTGATTTTTAAATACAGGCTTAATCAAACCAGAGTTACCCGAAGCATCGGGAATGATCTGCGCCTCATCAGAGAAATTGTTCTCCACGTACTCTTTCACCTGACGATTAACGTCATCACCACCTGATGGCACCACCACAAAACCAGCACGGTCTGCTTTCTGATCATCGTTTGATGAACCGAAAGGCTGTCCAAGTTTTTCTGATGTTACTGCGATAAAACTATTAATTTTCGTGAGGCGTCGGTATGTGCCTTCAATCACATTGTTCACGACTCCGTCGAGATATGTCCCAACAGTTGTAAAAACATGTGAAGAGTACGCAACGGTACCAACAAGCTCAGCACGATAATTCTTAGCAAACGCAATCGACTCACTTACCTTGTTTCCCACGATTGCAATATCAGCTCCACCAACATTGCCACGAGAAAATGAACCGATTACACCGGTAGTACCGATAACATTCGGTACTACAAAAACCATGAGCACCACAACAACAAGCAAACCACCAACAACTCTTCTTGCGAACTGACCAGAAAGTCTTTCCTGTTCACGTCGATCAAGAAAATTTATTGCCGCCTGATGGAACGATCGGTATGACAACTCTGGGTGTACACCAAACGATCCAGCGAACGGTTGCGGAAATGTAGCAGCTCCCACTGCCACAGAACTACCACCAACCTGGGCATCACTTTTTTGGTAGATTGGGATGCGACCACGTGGTGTCATGCTTGCTGTTACTTTATGAGCAAGAAGTGATTCTTCGGACACAAACCAAGATCGTCCGACTCGACGGCAGTCGAGTAAGTTCTTTCGGCAAAGTTGTCCGATATAATCGGAATTATAGCCAGTTATTGAACCAGCTCGGCTTGCCGAGATATATTTTTTTCCTTCAAAAATCAATTCGCTACCCATGCAGATAATTATATTTTCTAGAGATCATCTATTATCAAAATTTTGTGGATAAACCAAAGATCATTTTGGGCCAAATATTGTCTGTAGACCAAGCCTCAAAAATGGTCCAAATTCGCACGGGCCCGCTTAAATGACCCAGGAGTCATCTTTTGATTTTTCGTGCGAAATCGGGGTTTTCGACACACTCAATTTTTTGCAAAATTTTTAAAAAATAAAAACTAAACTGGGGATTATAAAGATTGATATGGTATATAAAAAAAGTTACTCTATTTATATATCATTAGTAAGGTTTATATAAGATGAGTACTGATTTTTTAACAATTAAACAGGCAGCAAAAATGCTCGGAGTTACAGCTTTGACACTTCGAAATTGGGACAATAGCGGCAAGTTCACAGCAACCCGACACCCGATTAATAACTATCGAGTTTACAAAAAGGCTGAGGTGGACATGTTGCTGGAGGACATGAGGACAAAACAAACTAAAACGAAAATCAACAAGCGTCAACCATTCAAAATCCAGATCAGACACGAGGAATAAAATTGATTCAAAAACACCACCCCGCGGGGTGGTGTTTTCTTGTTCAAATATAGTGTCAATTTTTACTTAATTTCCTTCAACAAAAGTTCACGAATTTTGGTTGGATTTCCTGCCCCCTTACTTTCCTTCATACCCTGTCCAACCAAGAACTGGAGTGCGACCTCCTTACCCTTTTTATAGTCCTCAACAACTGTTGGATGAGCTTCAATTATTTTCTTTACGATTGGTACGAGTGTCTCCTCATTGCTCTGTTGGAGTAAATTATTTTCTTTAGCAATTGCATTTGCTTCACCACCTTTTTCAAACATGATCTTCAAAATTTCTTTTGCACCGCGTGATGACACTTCATTGTTACCAACCATGTTGATCAGCGCTGCAAAAGATTTCGGTTGAATTTGAGGACGTCCGCGTTGGTCATTTCGAATCAGTGGGAGCAAGTCTGAGTTCAAATAATTATTTGCTAAATTGATCAATTTTTTGTCAGACTTGAGAACATCAGCAACCTGTTCAAAGTAGTCACCCCAATCTTTTGTTCGTACAAAGATTTCAGCGTCATCGGCTTTGAGACCGAGTTCTGTGGTGAGTCGGTTTCGTCGCTGCCACGGAAGTTCTGGTAATTCCCTTTTAAGTTTAGCCTCACTAAAATCTGAGATCTCTGAAATGTGTAACTTTGGGAGATCTGGATCCGGGAAGTAACGATAGTCGTGTGAGTCTTCTTTTACACGCTGAGAAAATGTTACTTCTTTGTTTTCATCCCAGCCTCGGGTTTCCTGAACGATCTTCTCCCCTTTCTCTAGGAGCTCTGTGTGACGTGCGATTTCATACGCGACAGCACGTTCAACCGCGCGGAAAGAATTCAGATTCTTAACTTCAACTTTTGTTCCGAGCTTTCCTTCTTCTGCTGATACTGAGATGTTTGCCTCCACACGCATTTCACCTTTCTCCATGTTTGCTTCACCTGCACCCAAGTACTGAAGCAAGAGTTGAAGTTCTTTTGCAAAACGAGTTGCATCTTCTGCTGAGTGGATCACTGGTTCAGTAACAAGTTCCATGAGTGGCACACCCGCACGATTAAAATCGACGAGACTTTCTGCACCAGTGTCATGAGTTGAGCGAGCGGTGTCTTCCTCTAAATGAATACGAGTAATAGCAATACCGGCCAACTCCCCTCCTGAAACGAGTGGATGCTTGTACTGACTAATTTGATAGCCCTTAGGAATATCGGGATAGAAATAGTTCTTACGATCGAACTCTGTGAAGTCTGCAATAGTGCCTCCCACAGCATGCCCCATCTTGAGTACGTGCTTTACGGCCTCTTTATTGATCACTGGAAGAGTTCCCGGGTGTCCCATACAGACAGGACAAATGTTCACGTTCGGACGAGACTCATCCGGATCGTTCTTTGAATTACAGAACATCTTGGTCTTTGTTTTGAGCTCCGCATGGATCTCAAGACCGATGGTTGGCTTATATTTCATCTATATACCCTTATATTAATGCTTTCGGAGACGACTCACAATCGCATCACTTAGCTTTTTAACTGAATCCTCATCAATAACTGAAACTGTATAAACATCACCAAACTTTGAGAGAGCTTTCTTTTTTATTTTAACCTCGTCTGGAGTTACAGAATCAGTCTTTGTGAGAATAATGAGTTCTGGCTTACCAGTGAGTTCATCATTATATTTATTAAGCTCATCGCGAACGGTTTTGTACGTTTGAGCAACATCTTCATTCTCTGCAGACACACAATGAAGGATGAGACTCGTGCGGGTAATGTGTCGAAGGAATTTATGACCAAGCCCCCTTCCCTCTGAAGCACCGGAGATAAGACCAGGAATGTCGGCCAAGATAAACTCAAACAATGGACCGAGGTGTGGGTCAATTGTTGTAAAAGGATACGCACCGACCTTGGATGTGGCATTTGTAAGTGCATTCAAAAGACTTGATTTGCCTGCATTTGGCAAACCAGCGAGTCCAGCATCAGCCACAAGTGCGAGTTCAATATAAAAATCAGCCTCCTCACCGGGCTTTCCCATCGTTCGCTGCTGCGGCTTTACGTTTGTTGAGGCCTTGAAGTGTTCATTCCCGAGTCCACCACGACCACCCTTCAAAATCTTGATAAGCTTGTTTTCTTCGAGAAGCGTCACAGTCTTTCCTGTTGAAAGATTTTTGACCGTTGAACCGATTGGAAAATCGATAACAAGGTCTTCACCAGCCTTACCATCCATACTGTCTCGGAAACCATGACCGCCATCAG
>DATGWK010000114.1:0-6651 GCA_035299525.1 Candidatus Nanoarchaeia archaeon | reverse complement strand
TCGGCGTTCTCCTGCACAAACACCTTCAAGTTGTTGGCCCACATCTTCTCTCGTGCTTGCAAACCTGAGTTGTTCAAGTGTAATGCGATTTCCTTCTCGAGGCGAGCAATCAACGTGTCCTGTTGGCTAGTGAGATCCTCTCTTGGATCAAAGTAGTCCTTCAGTACCTCTGCATCAGGATGCCTCACGAAATTGTCGACCGTCTTTGAGATGAATGCTGCAAAATACAGATATATTCAATATTAAAACATCTTTATATACCGGTTGCTGCTGTACTACATCAAATGGTTGCGCATATTTAATAAGCAGCGCAATGAAAGCGGCAGAAGAGCGGAAATATGGGGGTGAAAAGTTCTTCGAAGCGTATGCGCGCGAATACGAAAGTTTCTCAAAGCATCCGCGCGCAAAGACACTGTGGACGCTTATTTGCCTACGGATGTTTTGAATCCAGTTAATGCTTGATCGACGTAGATGCCGTCGGGAATCGAATGTACTGGGAGAAATTGGAAGTGCATCAACAATGAAAACGGAGAACTAGACAGATTCTGAAGAATTTCTAGATTTCTGAAGAAACCAAATAAGCTTCACTGACATCTCATCACACTTCAGAAAGGGTTTCTTATCAAATTCGTAGTACTTACTGTCGACTGCATTGTACAAACGGGTGTGGTACAAGCGCTTGAAGGACTTCTGTCGTGCCCGTGAGATCACCAACGCTTCTGGCCACAAGGAGACTGTGACAATCCCACAGAATTCGTCAAGGAGCACTTTGTACATCGAATTTTTCCGATTTCCATTTGGCTCGATAGCAGCACGCAGGAACGCGTACAGCTTGTCTTCAGCTTCATCAAAGGCATCCTCG
The DNA here is from genome assembly GCA_035299525.1 of Candidatus Nanoarchaeia archaeon. Taxonomy (GTDB): domain Bacteria; phylum Patescibacteriota; class Minisyncoccia; order Phycocordibacterales; family DATGWK01; genus JAHFLV01. The sequence goes on along the minus strand of DATGWK010000114.1, from coordinate 5,789 downwards.
AGGATGACAACCCACTCAGACAAGGCAATTGTCTTGACGGTTTCGTTTGTGGGCTTTCCAGACACCTAAAAACACCAAAAGATCATGTGCTATTATTCAGGAATAATGCTTGTAATGTTCAAGAAGGATTACATTGATAAATGTTTTCCAACATCGTTCTCTCAAACAGATACAAGCCAGAAAAAACTGCATAAAGGATTCGAGTGAAGTTCACTCAGCAGGAAAAGAAGGAGGAGAAATAACAGACACATGATGAGTCAAACAATGACTTACGAGAATAGGCATGGTGATGACATCTCCATAACGCGCAGTTCTTTCTTTTCGATCATCCCAGCCCGGCGGTTGCATGACGATGGTCTTGTTCTCTGGTTGACAACCGTACAACTCAAGGCCCGGCATCCAGTCCAGGGTTGGAATCAGGTCGTACACGGTGCGAAATTGGTGTTCCACGAACATCTCCAACGTTTTCATCATGCAGTCACCCTTCTTCACCAAGCATTCGTTGATGCGAGGCAGGAGGCTGGCGTATTTCATCTTCCCAGCATTCATTTCTTTGTTGATTTGGGCAGCAGGCTCAGCCACGGTCTCGTCATCTGTATCCGAGCCAGCTTGTTCCCCAACTTGAGCATCGATCACATCTGGATGCGGAATGTGATTGAGGGGATTGGCGGGATCCAGGATTTCGTCAAATTCTGTGGAATACAACAAGGACAAAAGAAACTTCAATTTCAAGCGAATGAACAACAAGAACAGATGCAATACTCAAGGAACTAAAGCAAAATATAAGTACTGAAGAAAGTGCTGGATTAATTTCATTGTAACTACCTTTCTTCACATCTTCAAGGCGCTTCCGAGTGTTGGTCGTGGCACCAAAAGCTGCTTTGAGCCGTTCCATCATGGTGGTCTTGACGCTAAACCGGTACGAACTACAGACACAGTTAGGACTGGGTACAGGCTCTTGCCCAGTCGCATCCATAGTGCCACCATCAGGTGAATTGGCACCAGCACCTGAACTCATTTCAAACAGTAACTCACAATCCGTTTTTCATTTCACTTATCAACTTCTGGAATGGATAACGTAAATATTAGACATCAGGCGAAATAAATTAACAAGGACTGAATGAACATGACTAGACAGCAGGAGCATGAAACAGGAGAAGACCAAAAGCCAAACAGAGCCACATCAACTTCGGTTCCATCCGTCAATGGTAACGGAGGAAAGATTTGAAGATTGATTAAACAACAATTTGCCTGGGTGCAGGAATTTCATTAGTGCATCAATCATATACAATCAACTGAAACATTCAGAAACCTGTAGCTCTTAGTATCGAAGAGTACAAAATGCTGGTACAACCATCAAAAATGCTTCAAGAATCGGAAGAACGGTACGTCTCCATGAACAAGAATAAGCCCCAACCTTATTGGCTTGGGAAAAGAATGAATGGAAAAACGAAAGAACATTGCTGAATAAAATCAAGGAACATGAAACATCCCTGCCATTCATGAACTAGAAGGTGCAGCAAAATCAATCGTGCCTCCTCGAAAACAACTCACAAATCCCCCACAGACAAAGCTAGATCACTATAATGCCTTGACCTTGAATTTTCAGGATCATCAAAACTGGCAAACAAACATACGATACGCGAATGCCGACGCGCCTCAAGAAAAGACGCAGGAGGAAGTTCATCGAAGACGCCGCGCGCGGGATCCATGTGAGTGAGTGTGCGATTGCCCGAAGATGGTTGACTCCGCGCGAGAGTTACCCTGCATGCTCGAATAGCCGTACAATATCCGTACGTATACGATCGAACCTGCGTGCGAGTTAGACTACTAGTTGCAATGGCTACTGGAAAAACCAAACATTCTCGAAAAACACGCGAAAATTTAGATCTTTTTTACGAAACAAAAGTTTATCGAAAAATGGCGAAAAAAAATATACAAAAACCTCAAACTTACTGAGTCACTGTTTACCCAGTCAGGTTACTATCTACTTGCCGTTCTTCTTTCCACTTCCGCGTTTGCGTTTGTGTTTCTCTTCTTCTTTCTTCGCCTTCAATTCCGGCCTCAAGATTTCTGCAAGACATAATGGTCAGCAATTACAACATATAAGAACAGAGTGAAGAAGAGTTTTGCTCACCATTGATCCAGTGGATAATAGTTTTGCGAAGAGAGCCCATGTTTGCATTAGGGAGCAAATCGCTTTCGCCCGATGCCTCCCAAGACTCGTTCTCTTGGGAAACTGCTTCTTTGACTTCTTTTACCCAACGGTCGAGGCGAGTCGCATGCGCCTTCTTCAAGAAGATTTTCTTGATCTCATCGCTCTCCATTTTCACGAAGTGGGCCACCTTCTTGGAGTTGAAGCCACGGCGCAAGACCGTTTCGTTGTGCTTCACGAAGAGCCTGGCGAGAAGTTGAGTCACAAGATCTGGGGAAAGGAATTGGTACAAACTTGATGACGCGAATGCCTAGGTCCGAAAGCCGACACGCTGGAAGAAAAGACGCAAGAGGAACGTCATCGAAGACGCCGCGTGCGGGATTAGTCTAAGCAAGCATACGAATACCTGTACATGCTTGAACCTGCGCGCGAGTTAGACTCCGACTTCCAATTGCTAGGGGAAAAATTAAACAACCTGCAAACATTCAAACCTTCTTTATGAAATGAAAGTTAATCCAAGTCAATTTACATTAAAGGAAATTAAATAATCCACCTCATCATGTTTTTCGAAAAAAGATCAAATACAATGCTGAATATCTATTACTCACACTCAGCAATCGTCACCATCTTCGTGTTGAATGGGTTAGCCAGTAGTCCATAATGTTGGCCCTGGAACAAGTCCTGCAACTGCTTTGGCCAAATCGCCTTTGGTAGAATGCCACCAATGTCGTTCCTGGTTCGATTAAGGAAATTCTGTTCGGCGTTCTTCAGAAGCTTGGCGCGTTCATCCGGGTCTTCTATGTCTTCATCTTCCTCGAACGTCTTCAGTCCGAGGTGGTATTCGACAAGCATCTCCATCAAGTCTTCCAAGACGTCAAAAGCCCGAGAATCGATGCACTTCCCGCTGCGAATGTGCTTCGCTTCCAGCAGGAAGGGGTCCGTTTGTTCGTTCTCCTGAAAGACACATCAAGAACGGATGAAAAAGAGAAAATAAAACAACTCTATGAATTTGTTGAATGAACTGAGGTGACCAAAGACAGAATCAAAAAAATTACATCTGGACATTAGGTATAAAATTCAATAAATTTCGTAATCGCGATTCATGATTTTCTAAGTAAGAACTCCGTTTTCATTCACCTGATTCAGTAAGAATTACCTACTCGTGATTCACGACTTATTAATGAAGAACCCTTGTTTTCATTCAGGTTAATTACAAGTCCACCTCATCACAAGAATGAATTTCCTCACAGAAACACCTTCAATGCACAGAAATTAAGTGCAAAATTATAAATATATATGCTTACGGTTAAGACCGTGACCTCAACGTCATGGCCAAATTCCTGATCTTCGAACTCCTTCATGACAGGGATGGCGTAATATTCTCCCTTCTTGACAAGGATGTTCACAGCATTCTTGATGCGAAACATTTGTTGTGGCGGCTCCCAGGCCTTGTCGACCTTGTTGCGGACAGATTCCACATCAGGTCTGACGATCTTTTCCACCATGCCGTACAATTCGTGGACAAGTTTGTACGGAATCCGAGTTTTGGGGATGGACAAATCGGCAACTACGGTAACTCCAGCTTTTGTGCGCAGCTTCTTGCGCAAGTTCCCGATTTGCTTCTGTGAGGGCCAAATGAGACAAAAAAACTAAGTGAGGGAAGGGCTTATATGGAAAAACCATTCTTGCACAAGGTGCCATGCAAAGACGTGAAGACGATGAATGATGTAGTTGTACATACCGTCATGGAATTTATTTTCTTGATGACTTCGAAATCGTGTTCGAAGTCCTCGTCGTCATCAGTTGCACTGCTGTCTTCATCGGGGCTATCGACAATGAAGGCGCGTAGGTTAGTAATGCTGAGATCACTGCTATCACTTGAGCTGTCACTTGATGACAGCAGGGTGCTTTCCGGGGTGTTGCTTCTTTGGTAAGTTGGTTGAGAAGTTTCACTGAAAGTCACCGAACCACGACGTTGACATTTCCCACGGCGAAAGGCTCGTTCGGCGTTGTATCCACCGACGTCATCAGAAGTTTCACTTGAAGTCACCGAAGCACGGCGTTGATGTTTCGCACGGCGAAAGGCTCGTTCAGCGTTGTATCCACCAACGTCATCAGAAACAGAAGCGGGGCGAGGTTCCACCGACTCTTCCATCTGAAGAACATACAATCACCACAAAATGAACCGAACACCACTGTGTCATTTTTCTTGCACAAGTAATGGCAAGGCACAAGCAGCAGTGATTTTGAACTATCGTTTTGCCAAAATATGCATAACCACGATTGATCATGGTATCCAAAAACCTGATTTACCTGGCGCTTCTTCTTTAGTTCGCGGGCACAAGTTGGTAGGTCAGCAAACGTGGCACGATTCTTCTCCCCAGGTGGCAACGGAGATTCACGGTTAGCCTTTGGCACTGACTCCATTTCGATCGATAGACGCTAACTTCATCTCGAAGACAGTCAGTTCGTTTCAGAGCGCGCTATAAAACACTTGACCTCCAAAAATGTTCGTGTTCCTGAAAAAGAGGAAGAAAAGAAGTGACACTTAAGTGAACCGCCTTGAAAAAATGAACCTCGGTTGAACAACAAAATGGGATATGGTAATCACTAAGACAGAATTCGCGCTTCCAGAGATCGAAAGTAATTCTTTGCACTTCGATAGCCACAAAAACCAAGGAGACACTAAAACACCAGCGAAGAACACTCATTCGACGATTGCATCGCAATCTTCACGCTTCTTCAGCATGGAAACTTTCAGGACCCGTAGGGCCTTCCTCATCGACAAACTCCTCATCGACAACCTCCTCATCAACAACCTCCTCATCAACAACCTCCTCATCAACAACCTCCTCATCGACAACTTCCTCCATCAAAACATCATCAATCACTTGTCCTTCGAAGTCACCAATACGAACATCGTTAGGTCCGCCGTCGTTCGTTTTCATTAGGAACTCGCCAAAAGCATCCTCAAAATTATTAACGCTGGGCTGTTGGTTGCCGGGAACAGTGCTAATAACCTCGTGGAAACTGGGTAAAGGGAAAACGACAGCACCACTATCAACATGTTCAACATGTACAACTGGCAATATTGGCGTCATTGTCGTCAATAGCGGCGTCATTTCTTCGAGGTCCCTGCTATTGTTGTCCAAGGAGGTGATGACACTGCTTACTACTTGATTGAGGTCCACTTGATCGCCAACTGCGATTACACTCGGCAGAGACATCAATGATCCGAAGGGACGTCCATTTTCATCTCGAAATTGTGACGGATCAGCATCATCCTCCTCCGCGAAAAAGTCGCTTGCTGATGGACCGCTGACGAGGGCGATCGTAGTCGTTGGAGCAGTTGATGGCTCACCATCACGTACATGAATCAGGCTCGACGCTTCCTCTGCCTCTGGTGGTTCCGGTTGAAGTTCACCATGTGGTTCGTGACTCACTTCCATGACATCGCCGCCATCATGATGAGGAAGCCCACTGGCAAGACTAACGGCTGAGGAAGCAACCTCCACGAAGTCCATTGTATTTTCTAGAACATGCTCGACGGCTGACATCGCTGCAAAGATACAAGAACGACGCAGCACCTAGTATTAAAACATTTACTCATGAAATTCGAAGACTTTGATGAGGC
>DATGWK010000113.1:0-2196 GCA_035299525.1 Candidatus Nanoarchaeia archaeon | reverse complement strand
GAAAAATTCGATGATAACGTGAAACGGGGAATTTATCTGCATCGTTCCATCGACGCATTCACAGATAGTCATCCCGTGGTCCAGCAAAGCAAATCGCGATTACGGGAAAAATACCGCCACTACGCCGGAGTGATCGTCGATGTTTTCTACGATCATTTTCTTGCCGTTCACTGGCAGAAGTACCACAAAACGCCACTCGAAGAATACGCAGCGAAAACCTATGGAATAGTCACCGCTCATCACGATATTCTTCCCGCGCGGGTGCAGGAATTCTTTCCCTACATGGTGCGTGGCAACTGGCTCTACAATTATTCCCGCGTCGAAGGCATAGCCAGAGCGTTGACGGGCATGTCGAGACGTACTCCCTTTGAATCAAAAATGGATGAAGCACCCAATGAGCTGATCCAGTATTACGATGAATTTGCTTCTGAGTTTGAATCGTTCTTTCCTGACTTGCAGCGTTCGGTTTCGAACTTCTGATCACGAGTTTCGTAACGATCCGGGTCTCCCGGTGCGTAAGTTTCCAGTTTCGAGTTTCCAGTCTCTAGACACGTGACGTTGGTATAACCCCCTATTCTTAGGACTATTTTACTGTTCTAATGTAATCGTTTTTTTCTTTTGATTAATTTTAATGCACCCAATAGAATCTTCACGGGAAAGCGCAGCGTCATCTTCAATGGCCTGCCTTTCTCTGAAGAAAATTTGTTTTCTGTTTTTCACTTTGATTCCGATTGAGCCGTTTTCCCAAGCTTTTAAAAATTGTATTGGAGAGTAGTTGGCAATGGCGTTCATAATTCTGCGGTTATTGTAGGTGTGGTAGAATCCTTCCAATATTTGCAAAGCGTCTTCGTAGCACCCGAGCTCGTACTGGTCGGCAACTACTCGTTGAAATGTGCTGTGAAATGCCTCGATATGGCCATTTTGTTGCGGCGTACCTGGATGAATGAATTCATGATCAATCCCAACACTTTGAAGGTACTCGGCAAGTAGCTGAGCAATGAATTGCGGGCCATTGTCAGTGCGTATTTTGATTTTGATGTCCTTGTAGCGAACAAGTAGCTCATGCTCCTTGATGGATTTCACAAGCGATGCCACGTGCGTCTTGGTCATTGTCTGGTCAAATTTCCAGGAAAGCGCGATTCTGGTAAACGTATCTAAGGCAGTAATCAGGTAAAAATTTCTAGCTTCCTCGTGGAGGTAAACGAATTTGATGTCAATTTCTATTGTGGCAAACGGATGGGAATATTTCGGTGTTGTGAACTGCACGAAGCTTCTCTTTGTGCCTTTAGACCGCTTAATCTGTTGTTGTAATAGACCATTTTCGGCCATTAGCCGATAGGTTTTTTTCTTGTTTATTACGAAGCCTAGATCTCGCAATGCCTGTGTCGTTCTTGGGTAACCATAATCGATAAACTCTTCTGAAAGTATTTGCTTTATCTGCTCAACGACCTGCTCATTCGGCACCGGTCGATTTTTTAACAAGGTGACCTTGGAGGCTACCTTACCGCGCTTGGTGCCCGTTGGCTGGTAGTAAAAAGTGCTCTTGGATATGCCTCCAATTTTCACAGCCTTCACAACTCGAAGCCCTTTCTGGACGTACAGATTGATTATCTCTTTCCTTTGTTCCATTGGGCAATCTTTTTTTTTAGAAGTTCATCCTTCAACTTACCCTCTAACTCCTTTTCCGCTAATATTTGCTTTAACAGGGCATTCTCCCGTTCCAGCTTTTTTATAGCGGCGTCCTGATTGACCGATCGCCGATCTTCCAATCCGTCCAGCCCTAAAGCATTATATCGCCTGGTCCACTTGTAATACTGAGACTTGCTAATGCCGTGCTTCTTGCACCCATCGATGATGATGCCCATTTGAGCGATATCCTTGATAATCCGCTCCTTTTCTTCTTTGGACCGTTTCATTGACTCTTTGATTGTTATCATAAGGTATCAAATTATGTGAAACTTTTGGTCCTAAGTCTTAGGGGGCTAAGACATTCGGAGCGTCGATACTCACCAAATACGAAATTGGAAATAAGAAATTAATAAGAAATTGGAAATCGTGCATGGTCAGAACCCGTCATCCTCATCCTCTTTCGCAGGTTCGGGTTTCTTTTCTTCCTGAGCAGGCTGTTCCTGAGGCTGTTCTTCGACAGGAACATTTTTGTCTTTGCTCTTTTTCTGCTTGGGCTGTTTCTGCTTT
>DATGWK010000112.1:0-4897 GCA_035299525.1 Candidatus Nanoarchaeia archaeon | reverse complement strand
CTTCTGTGGCTTTGTTTTCGCCGCTGAAGAACCTTATACACGTCGAGATGATTGAGTTTAAAAATATCAACAAACAACACTGGTGAAAGCAGATATTCATTTCCAAAATCATTTACAGCTCTCAAGACAAAGAAAAGCTTCTGGACATATTCATCGGCAAAGACATCGATATCAGTATGAATTACATGTGGCAGCCCGAATGCATCAAAAATTCGAGAAATTTCTGCTGAACTTTTATTGTCTCGAAACAACACTGCAACATGTTCAGCAGGTTCACCCTTCTTAATTTTTGCCTGGATATGCTCGGCGATAAACGCCGCTTCTTGTTCTGGAGTTTCACATTCCCAGACAAACATATTAGCCACCGCTTTTGATTCCGAAGACTCTAGTCTCGGTCGAGCAATCTCACTGACCGGATTCTTACTCATGAGTTCATGAGACACATCAAGAATTCCTTGAGTTGATCGGTAGTTCTTAACCAGAGTCACAACCTCAGCTTCTGGAAAGCGTTTTTTGAAATAGAGAAAATTCTCGAGTGTTGCGCCCTGGAAACGGAAAATTGCCTGCTTCTCATCTCCCACAACAAAAAGGTTTGGATTCTGGTGGAACCCAGAAAGTAATTCGAGTAGTTTATTCTGTCCCCGGTTCGCATCCTGATGTTCGTCAGCCAAAATATACTGATATGTTTCTTGAAGTTCGAGTAAAAGATTTTTATTCTCCCGAAGGGCTCGCAGTACCTCGACAATCATGTCTTCGAAGTCATACAGACGTTGCTGCTCAAGCGCTTCTTCATATTTTTCATAGAGAAGGACGAATTCCTTGCTGTTCTCAATCTTTCGAAATGCTGGTTTATATTTTGCCTTAATCTCGCCCTTATATGCGCCCTTTGTATGGCGAACATCATCGAGACCTTCAAGGTCCTTCTCGAATGTTTTAATGTATTTCAGATATTCTTTAGCCGAAACGTCCTCGCGCTTGAGCTCTTTGATAAACGAGAGAACCGATTTGAGATAATAGAGCGGATCTCCGTATGGCTTAAGCGCAGTTAATTTTGTCTCAGTAATTAAATTCTCGAGAATATTGATTTGATCGAGATCAGTAACATGTTGCGCACCGATGATTCGTGGAAATTCTTGTGGAAAGTTCTTAATAACCTCGTTACAGAAACTATGAAATGTATGGATTGGGATTCGATACCCGGCTGCACCGATAATATCAACCAACTTACGGCGCATCGAGTGAACACCAGATTCTGTGAATGTAAGCGCGAGGATGTTCTCTGGTGCAGTATCTGTCTTCTTTAAGATATTCGCGATCCTAAGGGTCAAAATGGAGGTTTTACCGGTACCTGGGCCGGCAATGACAATCATCGGACCATCAACTGTATCAACCGCTTTTTTTTGCTCAGCATTAAGCTTCTTGTACTGAATATCAAATACTTCGGTAGTAGCAGGCTTCATAGCGGGATTGTAGCATACGCACCATTATAGATATGAATTCTGTAACAAAAGTAATACAACACCGCTTGTAATATGCAGAACCCAACAGAAAGGAGCACATGGAACATCAACCTCGTCGGGCTATGGATCGCAAACGCATGATCGGTACGTTTGTAACCGTCGGCATCATCTCTCGGATCAGCAATGCTGTTGAGCATGAAAGCGGACTTGGAAACGAGGCTTCATTCGTCATCCTGGGCAGTTTGTTCGTTCTGGTTGTCGTGATCAGTCTCCTGAGTCTTGCGAAGCTGTTCACTCAACAAAAACCCCGCCATGACGCGGGGTTTGTGTTTTAGTAATAGTTTCGGAGTCGAGCAATGTTTGGATGTTGACGAATCTTTTCGTGAGCCTTTGCTTCAATCTGTCGAATTCGTTCTCGAGTGACACCAAACTCCTTACCAACCTCTTCGAGTGTATGGGTAATACCATCTACCAAACCATGTCGCATTTCAAGAATCTTTCGTTCTTTCTGAGGAAGATCGTCGAGGATTTCTCGGATCTGATCAGCGATAATTCGTCGAGCAGATTCTTGATCAGGAGAAAGGATTTTGTCATCGGCGATAAAGTCTCCGAGAGTTGATTTGCCATCATCATCTTCACCAACAGGGCTTTCGAGCGACACTGTGTTCTGATCAATCTTTTCGATTTGGTAAATCTTGTCGACATCGAGATCCATTTCTGTTGCAACTTCCTCTGGCAACGGATCACGACCGAGATCTTGCGAAAGTCGTCGGACCACCTGCTTATACTTCGCAATAGTTTCAACCATGTGTACTGGTACACGAATTGTTCGAGACTGATCAGCAAGCGCACGAGTGATTGCTTGTCGAATCCACCACGTTGCATAGGTTGAGAACTTATATCCCTTTGTCCAATCAAACTTATCGACAGCCTTAAAGAGACCAAGATTGCCCTCCTGAATCAAATCGAGAAGTGTAAGGTCGGGACTTCGTCCAACATACTTCTTCGCAATAGAAACAACGAGTCGAAGGTTGGATCGAGCAAGTGTATTTTTTGCATCTTCGTCCCCCGCTTCGATTTTCTTTGCAAGTTCTTTTTCCCGAGCGCCGTTGATGAGCGGATACTGACCGATTTCCTTGAGATACATCTGGATTGAATCATACCCAGAGCTGCTCTCGTGACCGGTGTATTTCTTAAGCGTGTCATCAACCGAAACATCAAGGAGGCCACCGCTTTCAAGCACGTCGATACCCGCAGCACTGAGCCGACTGTATAAGTCACCGATGAATTCAACATCGTCTTCGACTGTCGGGAACTCTTTCAAAATTTCATCGTGAGTAACGAAACCACGCTCCTTACCCTTATGAATGAGACGTTTTACTGCATCTTCAATCTTCTTATTCTTTTGAGCCTGAGCTGGCGATACTTTGACCCTTGGTTCAGCTTTAACCGGCTTCTTCGCTACTTTTGCGACTTTTTTAGACACGGCTTTTACCTTTGAAGCTTTCGCTACTTTTTTAGCCTTTGTCTTTTTCGGTTTTGATTTCTTTGCTGCTGGCATTGTTATGATCTTTTTCTTATCGCCGCTAGTTTACTCGTAATATGTTGGCACTCGGTAAGATACTTTTCGGCTTTTTCACTGTCTTTCGTGAGCTCCGCCTTATGTAACTCCACCATAGACCGACTTAATTCTGCTTTTAACTTTTCTTCCTCTAGATTTATAAAAAGTTCTTCTAAATCTGTTTTAAATCTATTACTATTTTCGTAGTACTGCTCTGCCTCGAAAATAAGCTTATCTTTTTCTCCCGCTGCATTTTCCTCAGATATCCGCGCGGGATCGGCTCCAAGTATTTCTCCAAACTTTTTTCGTATTTTCTCAGCTTGTTCTGTTTCTTTTTTAGCCTCTAGCCAAAACATCACACCTAGAATTCTACCCTCGATACCCTTGAGGCGTGGTACGAGTGCTGGCATGTCTTTTGTTGCTGTTTGCGCAGGCGCAATCTTCGTATCCCGCGCAATAGCTTTTACATCATCCCAAAGCGCATCTTCTTTGATTCCTGATTTTTCAGCAATCATTTTGAGAAAATGAGCTTGTTCAGTTTTACTCTGAACCTGAAGGATTGATGGTAAGACCGCACTTTTGATCTCTCGGGCAAGAACACGACGATCAAGATTCTTTGCAAGCAAATTGTCGGTATAGAAATCGATAATATGCTTACCATTCCTGAGAGCCTGTTTCCAAAGATTTGGATCTTTTGCGACAAGCGACGCCGGATCTTCTCCCTTGGGCAGTACAGCAACTTTTACTTCCATACCGATCCCGAGGGCAATTTCTGCAGTACGCTTTGTTGCATTGAAACCAGCACTGTCTGAATCAAGCGCGAACATGATTCGTGGTGATATTCGCTGCAATCGTCGAAGCTGAACTTCGGTGATGGCCGTACCAGATGAAGCAACGGTGTTTGCAAGACCAGCTTGATGCGACAAGATCAAATCCATTTGACCTTCTACAAGAATAGAATAATCCATTTTGCGAATCGCAGTCTTTGCTCGATCGAAACCAAACAGAACTTCTGACTTGTTAAAGAGCACGGTAGCAGGGCTGTTTAAATATTTTGGTGACTTGCCGTCGTCAACCAAAATTCTGCCAGAGAACGCAACTGGTCTACCAGATTGATCGAAAATCGGAAACATAATCCGACCTCGAAACACGTCATAGACCTTTTGGGGATCGTTTTCGACTCGTTTGATCAGTCCTGTCGTAAGCATATCTGCAACAGAAACCTTTTTTGCGAGTAAGTGGTCGTGGAGCAATCTCCATTCGTTTGGTGCAAAACCAATTCGCCATTTCGCAATTGTTTCTTTTGTGAGGCCTCGCTTCGTAAGATAATCGAGAACCTCAGGATGCTTTGAAATGTTACTTTCAAAGTATTCCGAAGCAGATTCTACAACTTGAAACAATCGGTCCCGCTCGTCACGTTCACCAATTTTTTCTGGCACGAGCTCAATGCCCGCTTTTGCTGCCAGATTCACGAGCGCCTGTTTAAACTCCAGACCCTCGAACTCTTCAACAAACGTAAACATGTCACCCTTTGCACCACAACCGAAACAGTAGTATGTTCCTCGGTCGGGAGAAACAAAGAATGATGGTGTTTTTTCGTTGTGAAAAGGACATTTGCCTTTGTAACTAGACCCGGCCTTTTCAAGCTTGAGATATGACGACACCACGTCGGTGATCGTAAGTTTCTCTTTTATTTTTTCAACGGATGATGACATAGATTACTTGTCTTGCCATAGCTGTGTAGCATAGGCAGATCTCCGTAAGGTCAGCACAAAAACACGCCTGTCAAGCACTACCCCCGATCTTCGTCTGCTTTTTTAGTCGCCTCACTAATAATTCCGTGCTTAATACTTCCCTCAAAACCTGTACCTGCTGG
>DATGWK010000111.1:0-9145 GCA_035299525.1 Candidatus Nanoarchaeia archaeon | reverse complement strand
GAATATTAAGCGATTTAGTAAGGTTTTGGATTTTGCTCAAAAAGCAGGTTTTGAAACTCAATATTTATGGGGCGGCGAATGGTGGTATTACATGAAAGAAAATAATCATCCAGAATTTTGGGAGAAGGGCAAAGAAATATTTCAAAATAAATAATTCGTAAAGAATTAAAAAGGTCACAAAAATTTAAAAGTTTTAGAGGGGAAGTGGTCGGTTTCTAAACCGGCCCTTTTGCTATATGTACGTGTCGCAAAAGATATATTGTGCGACGTTAGCCTCAAGGAGAGCTTGGCCCCATTCAAACTAATAAGTACTACTCCCTACCGTACATATTCTCTTTAATTTTTTGGAGTTCAGAAATTATTTTTGGATCTGTCACTTGAGAAAATCTTTTGAAAACTTTTCCATTTTTCTCTACTTCCCCCATCCACATATCTAGGGGACGCAAGTCGAATAATTTGCCAGCTTTAAAAACAGACGCCTCATACAAAGGTCTGTAAATAACCATGTTTGCGTCCTCGGGTCTGCAATCATCTTCGGTATGTACACCAACACCAATAACCTCATATGCGTAGTCTTGGATACCTTTTATTGGATCATGCTTGTAGTGATAATAAAAACCGAGGGCTGGAACGTTTGTTGGGATTTTCATATACGAATTTTACCAAACAAAAAACCACCTCTTGTCCCGCGAAGCTCAGGGTGAGCGAAGTGGGATGGGTGGCCTTTTGTTTTAATTATTTTTGAGCTAATTCTTTTGATTTTGACCAACACGGAGCTGAAGCTAACCAAGGTCGAGCACCAAGTTCATCATAGAGATGACGAGCATACTCGAGGTTACCATCAAGGGTGTAAATGTCATAACCAAGCTTCTTAGAACGTTCGAGATGGTAAGTTTCGTTAATCTGCATTACTCCAACGTCTTCTGGAACAACACGACCTCGAAGAACCTTACCGCTCTTAGTAAACTGAGTGAAGTGTGACTCACACCGAGCAACTTCAATCATAATAGGAATGTCTGAGAAGTATTCACGAACATGAGCTTCAACGTCCTTATCGATTTCGTTTTCTGACTCCTGCTTAGGAGCGATAACAACGATAGGCGCAGAAGCATCAGCAGTTTGAGGAAGGGTAACAGCAGAGTCGCTAGTCATACCCGAGAACAAAACTGCGAAACCAAGTGCAATGTTAAGCATATATTGTTGTTATAGATCTAGTTGATAAGGTCGTTTGTTTTATAAAGTTTTACCCCTACAAAACAAAAGCTCAGTCGTTACAACTGAGCATTAACATAGTAGCATTTTTTAAACCCCTTGTCAATGACAAAATCGAAATTATATGGTGTAAGTGGGATCCAAAATATCCTTATTTATAGCCGTATAATCGTGAAAAAGGCTCTTAAAGATGGCTTGAAAATCACCCTCGTTCTTCCCTGTCGGAGATTGCCGGAGTCACTTATGTGAGATAATCTTATAATCGTGATACAAAAGTCTAAAATATGGCTTTACCCTTGGTTTCGTTGGACTGAAAAATACCTCAAAACCGATACGGTATACCTCGCAAAGGGTGGTTTTTGGCTTATAACAAGCCAGGTTGTCGCTATGGCGGCAGGATTCGGTATCTCTCTAGCCTTTTCTCATTTTTTTCCAAAGGAGGGCTTTGGTACATACAAATTCATAATCTCTGTCGTTGGTCTCCTTGGCGTTTTTTCACTAACCCAGACAGGCACTGCGATAACGAGAGCTATAGCTCGTGGATTCAATGGAGCACTTGTACAGGGCTTTAAGACCAATTTTAAATGGAGTTTTGGCCTATTTTTAGGCGGGTTAGGACTCGCTGTTTACTACTTTATAAACGATAACTATGTTTTAGCCGCATCATTCCTTATGGCGGGTGTGTTTTTGCCAATCACTTCAAGCTCATCGCTTTACGATGCATTTCTTCAGGGAAAAAAGAACTTTCGCCAAAGTACGTTCTTTAGTATGGCTCGGAACACACTCCCCGCCCTATCGATGATCGTTACTATTTTTCTTACCGACAATGTCGTCATTTTGATGGCGGTATACTTTATGGTCAGTGCGGCGGTTGCTGGGACTCTTTTTTGGCTTACAAAAAGAAAGTACCGGAATGAAAATAGAGACACTGACCCAGAGCTTGCCTCGTACAGCGGACACCTGAGTGCCATGGAGGTAATTGGGCAGGTTGCGAACTATTTAGACAAAATCTTGGTCTTCCATTTCCTTGGTGCGGTTCCGCTTGCAATCTACGCATTTGCCATTGCTCCAGTGGAGCAGCTGCAGGGTGGTAAAAAAATCTTAAGTTCACTCATTTTTCCAAAATTGAGCGAACGGTCATTTGAAGAGCTTCAGCAATCTGGTCCACGTAAGGCGTTACTACTTACGGTCTACGCCCTTGGTCTTGCTGGAGTGTACGTTCTATTTGCTCCATACTTTTACGGTTTCTTCTACCCGCAGTATGTAGATGCGATTCTTTATTCGCAAGTTTATTCTCTTACCCTGCTCGCTGTATCTGGAACTATTTTTGATTCCACATTAATTGCTCATAATAGAAAAAAAGAATTGTATGTTCACAGAATCACAATGCCAATACTTAAAATTGGACTTTTCTTAACCCTTCTTCCAATTTTTGGCATCATGGGTTTGGTAATTACTCATGTATTTATCAGAATATTTGCAGGGCTTTTAAGTTATTATTTGGTAATGCATCCGTTTAAATCGTAATGGCGTATATCTACAAAACAGGAAGAGCTGAACTTCACGATCAAATCAAAAAACATGCGTCGGTAATTACCGGACGTGTTCTTGATATTGGCGCTGGTTCATATTCTCGATATCAGAATCTTTTTAAGTTCACTGAGTACGTCCGAATGGACATTGCCCCGGGCAAAGGAGTTGATGCCGTTGGGACGATTGAAAGTATTCCCTTCCCCGACAACTCTTTTGATTCTATTGTGTGCACCCAAGTAATTGGCGACGTGTTTGATTTGGAGAAAGCGTTTGCAGAAATAAAGCGAGTTCTTAAGCCAAATGGCGTAGCTCTTATTACTGAAAGCCTCCTCGATCCTCTTCACGATGAACCACACGATTTCTGGAGATTTACAGAGCACAGTTTGCGAGCGTTATCTATAAGGGCAGGGTTTACTGTAGAAACTGTTGAAAAACGAGGTGGTTTCTTTAGCATTATGGCTCAGCTTAAGGCTCGATATATGATTGAGTTTTTCCACGCAAACAGGTGGTTCCTTGGTAGACTCATGAGTCCGCTCCTTAAAATTGAAGGGATGTTTGCTCGCTTCCTTGATCGGATTGATCCAACTCAAGCGAACAAATCTTTTACTCATGGATACATACTAATCATTCGCAAGCATGCTTAAAGTCACAACAAGTTGGGATGACGGTGACATCCTCGACAAAAAACTTGCAGATTTATTAACCAAATACGGCATCAAGGGCACTTTTTACATTACAAAAGTCTACCGACCAGAACGTTTGTCTGAATCTGAGATCAAAACTCTTTCAGAAACACATGAAATTGGCGCACACACCCTCACCCATCCTGATTTGCGAGTACTTACACAAGAAAAACTCCAAGAAGAAATTGTTGGCAGCAAAAAATGGTTGGAAGAAGTGACACAAAAGCCCGTTACAATGTTTTGTTATACGAAAGGTCAGTACACCCCCGAGGTAGCGAAAAAAGTCGAGGAAAACGGCTTTTTGGGTGCCAGAAGTACGATACTTGGGTCATTAATTTCTGGTAAAAAGTTCCATTTGGAGACCACCATTCAGGTGTACCCATTTCCCTTCCGTAAAATTGATAAACAACGATATTATTTTGGAAAAATCCTTCAACCATATCTTCAACGAGCAAAAGGTCTGCAGAAAATTGGAGTTCCAATTACCGCAATGCATTCTTGGCTTAGTTCTTCAAAAGCTGCGTTTGATTATGCGCTCAAGCACGGTGAAGTCTTTCACGTGTGGGGTCATTCATGGGAAATTGAGAAGTATGGAATGTGGAATGAGTTTGAAAAACTCCTTCAATACATTTCAAAAAGATCTGATTGTGAGTATGTAGTAAACGGCGATCTCGTTAAGAATTAGAAATTCCTTTTTCCAACTCATCAACGAGCCAAGCACTTCCGTTTTGGTACGGATTTCCAAAATATCTCTTTTGCAAATCTAGCAATGTCTCCTTCGGCACAGTTCGAACTGCCATGATTTTTGTTATTAACTCATCTGGATTCTCTGCAAAAAATGTCTGATTCCTGTCATACTCTTTGAGCGAATAGTAATCACCCCATTTTTTTGAATTAAAGAACAGTGGCATTTTCTCCTTAAGAAGCATTTCTAGTACTGCGGTACTATGCGAACCAACGGCAACTTCCGATTCTTCAATTGCACGAACGAGGCCGCTTGTGGCAATTTTCACCTTCGGGTTGGATAAAATTTCTGGTCTATTTTTCTCCACCCAATTTTTAAAACCATCACCAAACTGTCTAAAGGTAAAAAGAATTTCAATGTTGTTTTGTTGTAATAATTTTTCCAGATATGGAATGACTTCTTCCGGCACTGCAAGCTGCTCAGAAACAAACAAAACTTTAATTGGTCCAGTTTTTTCTATGGCATGGAGCTCTGTAACACCTTCCTCCTTCTCAAGGGGGCGAATCGGACCCGAAACTACAAGCTGGTCGGACGTATATGCAGCACCATGTTTTAAGTAATACTGTTTCCACCAATCGCTCCAAACACCGTATTTATCTAATGACAATCGCTTAACACCATCAAAACCAGGCAGGAAGTCGTATCCGTTGTAGTACCTAGAGGCAACACCGTGGAGAATACCAACCGTCTTAACTCCGTTTAGTTTTGCACCGATAACGGCTGGATAGTTTCGATCGAGTGCTGCTGAGAAATATGCCACCTTGAAACCAATTAGCTTTATAATAAGTGAGGAAATTTTAATCGCCCAAATGTCTGTAGAAACTGAGCACAGGTAGCTTGTACCAACCAACAACTTAAATCGAGTTTCTGGATCGGAAACAGTTTCAAAGTCTTGGAAATTATCCTTCTTGGTAAACCAACCCAGAATGCCTGAAATGTATGCTACAGCCTCTGAATAAACTACTGGTCGCATACGAGTAAGTGCGTGCGAAACAACTGTTTTCCATGAACTAAGACTGCGAATGAATTCTGCAAAATGCAAATTTCGTTTTCTCAATTCGGTATATACAAATCTCATACGGAAATCAAAGTCTTTCCCAGATTCGAATTTATCACCCGCAAACACAAGAATTTTTGGTCTCGCAACAATTAGAATCGGGATTGAAATTAATGTGATGAGGATCTGAATTAGAATTCCAAATGGGAGTACCTTTTCGGATGTTGTGACTGTGGTTACTTTCGTTACAACATTGTGAGCAGCAAGAAAAGAAACAAAAAGTGGTTTGTACGGTGGATTGTGTAATTCAACAAATTCGAATTGCGTGAGGTGACTAAGTAATTTCTTGTATTGAGCAAATGGTAAACCAAAGTAGTAAAACAGATCATTGTAATGAATCCACCACAATTCAAAGCCTTTATACATCACCGATTTTGACAATGTAGAACCACTGGGTAATTTAAGCTGTGGTAATGATTCAACTAGCGCGGTTGCCTCGTAAATACTTCCGGGCAAGATAAAGTCTTTTGCATAAAGTATCGCTTCATACTGTTTGGTATTGATTGGTTCTGACCCATTAACGTCAAAGATAACCAACGCTTTCCCTTTTCGGTCCATATTATTTTCTTGTCGATTCCTTAAGGCCAGCAATCAGATTATTTACTGTGTTTTGGTGCACGAAATTCCATGCTTTCGGCCCAGAGTTTGTATTATGCGGAGACAAAATAACATTCTCCATTGTTCGAAGTGGGCTGTTTTTTGGTAATGGTTCGTCCTCAAATACATCAAGTGCTGCGCCGGCAATAACTTTATTTTGCAAAGCTTCGATAAGATCTTTTTCAACAACAACTGGACCACGTGATGCATTAATAAGAAACGCAGTTGGTTTCATCATCGAAAGTCGCTCCTTGTTCATGAGCTGACGACTTGTGGGATTAAGGTCTGTATTGAGGCTTACAAAATCTGATTCTTTGAGTAATTGTTCGAGAGCAACAAGATCTGGAGCGACAGGTTTAATGTCACAAGCAATCACCTTCATTCCAAAGGCCTCTGCACGCTTTTTAATTGCCTTTCCAACATTGCCCAAGCCCACAATTCCCAATGTTCGCTCCTCCAACGTAAATGTCATTTTTTTAGACCAGATTCCCCGTCTCATTTCCCTGTCGAGGTTAATGATGTCGCGAGCAAAACAAAGAATGTACCCAAGGACGCTATCTGCAACCGGAATTGTAAAAGCATTCACAGTATTTTTGATGAGAATGTTGAATTCCTTGGCTGCAATTTGATCAAGAGAATCAATTCCTGTTCCCCATTTTGAAAGCACCTTAAGCTTTGGTGCGTTTTCCATTACCCTTCGGGTCACTCGATCATCACCACAGAGCATTGCATCAATGTCACCAATAACAGCAAGAAGCTCTTCTTCTGAAAGTCGTTCGTTAACTTTGGGAATCACCATCTCGATTCCCTCTTTTTCAAACTGATCTCGGAACTGTTCTGCAATGGGCTGGAAATAGGGAGCGGAAATCAGTGCTTTGTATTTGTATTTCATATTATTATTTTATCAGAATTGCTCTTACAGGCGCAGCCTCAAGACCGGTAAACTTGATTGGTAAGCAAGAAAGTTGGTACACGCCAGACTCGACCTGACTTAGATTAATCCCTTCAAGAAGCGCGATTCCCTTTCCTAAAAGAATTTTGTGAACATCTGCCGCCTCTTCATATTTTGCAATTGAAAGATAATCAACACCAATAAGTTTAATACTTTTCTTTGCCAACCATTCAGCGCCCGTTATTGATATACCGACATAATCTTTTGCAAATTCATTCGTAGCACCCCAAAGTTTTGAGTTTTTTGTTTTAAAAAGAATTCGCTCTGTATTTTCGGGAATAGTAAGACTATCTAATTGCTCGGCACTGATTTCATTCGCATCAGGCAGTTCGACAACGAGAACATCTCCAATAAATGTCTCTAGTGGCAACGAGTCAATCGATTTTCCATTCTTAACAAAATGAAGTGGTGCATCAATGTGTGTGCCAGTGTGCATTCCCATTCGGATATTGCTGTCATTACACACATCTCCCCTTTCCATACTTAGAAATTTAGGAAAATCTGGTCGAGCAGCTTTTGGCCAGACTGGAATTGTATCGTTGACAGGGACTGAGATATCGATAATTTTCATGGTTGAAGGATAATTTTAAATTTGCTTCCTTCACGAAGAAGTTCCCATGCTTTTTCAAAGTCACTAAGTGGTAATGTGTTCTCTAAAAAGGGTTTCATATCGAGTTTTGGCAACATCTTAAGCGCAAGTTCAAAGTCTTCATCCTCTGCACCAACAGAACCAACGAGGACTTTTTCAAGACCGACAAGATCTTCAAAATTGTAGGTAATATCTGCATACGGAAAACCCAGAAGCAAAAGCGTTGCATCACCGGTACTACCACGAAGTACCGCATTAAGTGCATCAGCAGAACCAGTTGCCTCAATAATAAGTCTGAAGTGATCAATATTTTCTATTGCCGTAGATACTTTTTCAACTTTTCCCTCAAGAAGTTTGAGTCGATCGGGTCTTTTATCGAATACTGTAACTTTATAGCCTTCCAGCGCAAGAACCTGTGCAGCAAAATTTCCGATTGGACCCGCACCAACAATACCAATCTTTGCACCCGGAATGAGACGGCTCCTGACTCGTCGGATACCACGAAGGACAACGGCGAGTGGTTCTGAAATTGCCGCTGTCTTCAAATCGATTTCTTTTGGTATGTGGTGAATTGCATTACCTGGAACAATCACGTACTTACTATAAGCACCGTTGTGATTAATCACACCGACTTCCTTTCTGTCCTTCAATGAGCCCCGAGTAAGAATGCACTCGCCAACAACTCTATCTCCAACCTTAAAACGCTCGCGGAATTTATTGTTTGAGCCAACTCGCGCAATTGTTCCAGAAAATTCGTGACCAGGAATAATTGGATACTGCGCATAATGGTCGCGATAGTATCCAAGCGTCCCCTCAAAAACTTCTAGGTCAGTTCGACAAATGCCGACATATGCAACTTGAATTAAAATATCGCCCGGCTTCATTTCTGGAGCAGGAATCTCTTGATAGCGAGCTTTTCCTTCTTTCTCAATAACAACAGCATGGTTAACACTTGGTAATGGAAAATAAAGATTTTCAGTATCTTTACCGATATCAAGGCCGCGATCCTTGTACCATCCCTGACGACTTCCCTTCCACTGGTAATATCTAAAACGAAGTATTTCCTCAATTCGAACAAAAGAAAAGTTCGGATACGAAGCGACAAGATCGGTGCCGACTCGCCATAGTAGTGAGAAGTAGCCCAACTTCACTTGGGGTGGATGCGGCATACCAATTCGATGCGCAGCAATTGCCTCTCGTCGATATCGGTTATATACCTGATGCCATTGTTCGTTGTGAATGTGATAAATAACAGCACCTGGCTCATATACCACCTCAAGTCCCATTTGACGGAAATGCTTCGCCCATTCGATATCCTCAAGACCGAAAAGATTTTCATCGAACTGATGTTTTTGCCATAAATCTTTTCTGATTGCTGAGTTTGCATTATTCGCAAAATCGAACGGCACACCCTTATTTAGTGGATGCTTTCCAAAAAGTCGCTTGAAATCTCTTTTTTCAGAAAACTTAGAGCTTTCATGGCCAACTTGCCGTCCATAGACCATTGCAACTTTGTCATTTTTGAATGCATCAACAAGTTTTGAAAGCCATTGATCGTCAACGGGCAGTACATGCGCTGAAGCAAATACAAGATACGTTCCCTTTGCTTCTCTACATCCAAGATTTAAAGCGTAGCCAAATGTAAAATCACGGCTTTCAATTTTGAAAATTCGTGCTCCGAATTTCTCAGCAATTTCAAGTGTTCGATCTGTAGATCCTGAGTCAACAATAACTACTTCAAAATTTTTGTACTCTTGCTTCTTAACCGCCTCGAGTA
>DATGWK010000110.1:0-1706 GCA_035299525.1 Candidatus Nanoarchaeia archaeon | reverse complement strand
GTAACCCGTGTTCCCAACATAAGACTCTCTGCCGCCTTTTTAAATTCAGTCATACCCGCTTCGAATGATACTGGCGTATCAACCACTACTGTTTTATCAATCGAAACACCATCGGCCGATGAGCCGATTCGCATTTTTGTACCCCCAATATCAAAGACGATATACATTTAGGAAATTAATTTTTTAAATTCTTCTACCATTGGAACTTGTTCGGGTTCTGTTTCATACACTCTTGAGAGTGAGAGCGCCGTCCAGTCTGCGAGAAGCAGTGAATTGAACACTTTTTCAAAAACTGAACTACCGGTGAGCGGAACAGTTTTCACACTCAGTCCACGATCTTCATATACTTTTTTGAGCACATTCATACGCCGTGAAATCTTTGGATGATCCTGATCATCTTCAAGGAAAATGAAACTGAAATCATTACTTAATTTCTTTGTACTTTTTATGACATCAAATCCATTCATTTCATTGTGATTGAGTTCTGGCAATACGTTATAAAATGCAGGGATTTTTGCTGTTTCGTTACACTTAATTTTCCAGCTGTATGCAAGTGCGAGATTTTGACGGGACGAATAGATAACTGGGATTTTTCCCTTAAGCTCTTCAGCAACTGACCCCCCAACTTCTTTCCAGCGAAGTGGATCAAGCTTAAGTCCTTCACCCTGAATCTTTTTTACAAACATGTCACCTCCGACAAGTTTTGCGAGTGCAATAAGCGATACACCAAGCGCTACGCGTGGCTGCATATTCGCCCTAGGCAATACGATATGTGGGATGCTGTGTTGTTTTGCGAATTCAATTAATTTTCCACCGGTAGAAATAACAGCAAGGTTGTAACCGCCCGCAAAAGCTTTTTCTGCAAAGTCCAAAGTTTCTTCCGTATTACCAGAATACGAACTCGCAATGTGCAAGCTCTTTTTATGCCAATCAGAAACAGGGGTTGGTAAGTCGTAATCTCGATGAATATAAAGATCGACTGACGGATCAATAATTTTAAGAAGTCCCGCTGACAAATGAGAACCGCCCATTCCTCCAACAATAAAACTTTGAGCGGGTTTTAATTTATCTTCGTGTTCAATAACTGGTTCAAATGCAAACTGTCCGGCAATGTTTTGAATTGAGTCTTCCATGGGAGCAATTATACCCTGTTCAAAAAGACTGAAAAGGAAAATTGGCAAAACAAAAGGGCAGGATTACTCCTGCCCCTCAACAAATTCGAATTGTCTCTCCTCCATCAGCTCACGCGGCGCTCGCCGAGCCAACGGTGATAGGCCTTGAGCATGCTGCTCAACTTCAAGCCCTCGTACCGCTGAATGATGTCATCCGCGATGTGGTGACGCCGACGAATCGCCCCGAGCACAGTCTCGAGGTGCTTCTCAGCCATCGGCCCGTTGCCCTCGATCTGCTTCTTCACATGCTTCTCGAAACTGGGAATGTGCTCCCTCCTGAACCGACTCTGGCCCTCCTTCTTCGTGGTCGTAGATCCATCCGTGGCAGGACTACCCCCGCCTCGTCCGCGCTCCCGCTTGCTCGTGTTGGTCCGTGCTCGGGGCGCGAAGAGGTTGTTCGGCATACGTCTGACTCCTGTCTATGAAACCTTTCGAATCTAACCCGACGACAACCGCGGGTTTTCCAAGGAGAACTCTACAAGATTAAAGAACTTGAGTCAAATACCGAAAGTGGATTAGATAGCACCTTCAATT
>DATGWK010000109.1:0-15894 GCA_035299525.1 Candidatus Nanoarchaeia archaeon | reverse complement strand
AATTTTCTTTCTGGCTCTGGTGATTGCGACATAGAACAATCGTCGTTCTTCCTCGTTGTCGTGAGCGCCTCCACCCATGCGCTCGTGTGGGAACAATCCTTGTTCGAGGCCAGTGATAAATACATAGTCGAATTCAAGACCCTTTGCAGAGTGAACCGTCATAAGTTTTACTGCGGCTTGTCGTTCCTCCGGCGTTTCTTCTTGGGCTGCAAGTGCCGCGTCACCAAGAAAGATCTCAATACTTTCTCCTGGTGGTAAATCATCGTATCGTGTCGCAAGGGTCACGAGCTCCATGAGGTTTTCAAATCGTTCCATATCTTCGTCGTTCCCCTTTTTAAACATGTCTTCGATTCCACTTTCCTTCAAAACAAATTTAATTGTTTCTGATGGTCTTTGCGTTCGCGCATGTTCGGCGATTTTGTCCAAGAAGGTAAAAAATACCTCGACCTTTCTTCGGGTTGCAGGAGCAATTTTTTCTGCAGAACCAAGTCGAAGTTTCTCAAGTGTTGCGCCACCGATTCCGCGCGCAGGCACGTTAATAATTCTTCCAATATCTATCCAGGAATCACGATTAAGTGCGGCTCGAATGAATGAGAGAATATCTTTTACCTCCTTTCGCTCAAAGAATTTGGTTCCAATCATGGCGTATGGAATACCAAGTCCCATGAATGCCTCTTCGAGGGTTCGAGACTGGAAGTTTGCTCGATATAACACCGCAATCTCGTCAGGGCTAATCCCCTTTTCTATTAGCGTACGTGCTCTGTGCGCAACAAAATATGCTTCTTGAAGTTCGCTCCATCCTTCGAAAACGCCGATTTTCTCACCGTGATCTTTTTGTGTGAAAAGATTTTTTTCGATTCTTTGTTTATTCTTTTTTATAATCTGGTTTGCACTATCGATAATTGTTTTCGTTGAACGATAGTTTTCTTCAAGCAGCACCACTTTGCAGCCCGGAAAGTCTTTTTCAAAACGAAGAATGTTACTAATATCTGCGCCACGCCAAGAATAAATATTTTGGTCCGCATCACCCACAACACAAATATTTTTGTGACTGTCGCTGAGGAGTCGAGCAATTCGATATTGAACGGTGTTCGTGTCCTGGTACTCGTCAATGTGAATATACTGCCAAAGATTTTGGTAATACTGCCGGACCTTCTCGTTCTTTCTCAAAAGTTGCATTGCAACAAGAAGTAGATCATCGAGATCAAGTGTTTTTTCTTTTTTTAAGACACTTTCATATTCAAGCCATACAGATGAAATGAGCTTTGCTGAAAATTCATTGCCCATGCTGTCAGCAAATTCTTCGGCGGTTACACCCTTACCTTTTTGGTTTGAAATCGCATTTAAAATTTTTGCTGGGTCATGTTGTTTTGGGTCATACCCCTTGTTTACCAAAATTTCTTTTACGATTTTCTTGGCATCACTTTTATCTGAGATTGAGAAGAAACGTGGTAATCCGAGAACCTGACAATTTTGCTTAATGATATGAGATCCAAGTGCGTGAAATGTATTAATAAATGGCTTGATGCCGGCTTTGTATTTTTCTGCTGCCTCCGGATCACCCATGCAAAGTTTCTCCACACGCTCACGCATTTCTCGTGCGGCCTTGTTTGTGAATGTGATTGCAAGGATTCTTTCGGGTGAAACACCACTTTTGATTAGATGAAAGATTCTATATGTAATCGTTTTTGTTTTTCCTGCACCGGCACCAGCGACGATGAGTACCGGACCCTCAGTTTGCAAGGCAGCCTCTCTCTGTTTTTGATTTAGCTCGTTCAAAAAAGTCATACGGATTTTGAGTATAGCATACAGTGCTATATATGGCCCTGTTGAGCCATATTTTTGCCCGGATTCGACGCTGTCCACATTTCCTGGTGTTATGCGTTGACCACCCCACCTCGAGCTGTATAATGATCGAGTACCGAAATTAATCCTACCGAAAACGGCTCAACAGAGCCATTTTTTTACGGAAAGACTGATTTATCATTAGTTTTAGGCTTATTTTAAGAATTCTTACTAGACCCTCTTCCCGACGACACCGAAATGTAGGGCCATCCAAAACTAAGGCAACTCTTCTTACTCTGACGATCGCGACAGTTGCTTTTAGCTTTTTAATATTCCCCTCTTTTGCGCATCGAGCTAACGCGGGTGTGTTTACTTTCATTTCTACTGTATTGAGCGGTACCCAAACTATTGATAATACAAGGCAAAGCGATGCAAATTCCCAAAAGCTCGCTATTCTTGAGGCACCTGTAAGTCCAAAGCTTGCTACTGGTGGTGCAGAAGTAACAATTGTAGATGAATCAGCGCTTGAATATGAATCTGACTCCGGAACTGATGGCTACAAGACAGATCAGATCAGTACCTATGTTGTCCATGAAGGAGACACGCTTTCTCAGATTGCAAAAATGTTTGATGTGTCTGTGAATACTATCGTTTGGGCAAACGATATCAAAAACGGTGTTATCACTCCTGGTCAAACTCTCGTTATCCTCCCTGTATCAGGCATTCGATACAAGGTTAAGTCTGGTGACACGATCCAAAGTATCGTAAAGAAACACGAGGCGGACCTTGATGAGGTGCTTCAATACAATAACCTTACTCTAGATTCCAAGCTTGGTATTGGTGATGAAATCATTATTCCAAACGCAGAATCTCATGAAATTGCAAAGACTCCAACGAAGACAACAAGCACTGTAAACTCATCTGGTTACTTCATTCGTCCTATTGCCATTGGTAAACGATCTCAGGGTATTCATGGTTACAACGGTGTTGATCTTGCTGCTCCTGTTGGTACAAACATCGTTGCGTCTGCTGCGGGTAAGGTTATCGTCAGCCGAAGCAATGGTGCGTATAACGGTGGTTATGGTAATTACGTTGTCGTGTCTCATCCAAACGGCACACAGACTCTCTATGCTCACATGAAGGATGTTAGCGTGACTGTTGGCGATGAAGTAAAACAGGGTGAGCTTCTCGGTCATATCGGCATGACCGGCCGAACAACTGGTCCTCACGTTCACTTCGAAATTCGTGGTGCGAAGAATCCATTTTAAGTCTCATATAAAAGAAGAAGCCACCCGACGGGTGGCTTTTGTTTTGGTCTGTAGACTTAGGAAAGATGAAATGCGACGTACTTGATGACCTGTTCGACAGTGGACTCGAAAATGATTTCGATGTCCGGAATGGCATTCAGTGAGAAATCGAAACCGATCGCTTCCTGAATGTTGATTCCAAACTCCGCAATCTCGAGTCGGTCCTCAATCCCGATTCTGAGATCTGGGCCAATCTTGTCACTCATGTTGATATTCGAGGGGTTGATTCCCTTGAGTTCGGCAATGGTTTTGAGCACCACCACCATCGCAATACAAGATGCGCGTGCGCTGATGGTGCCCATGTGATCCTCCTTTGGTCTAGTGTATGTGGTCTCTACGGCAGAGAACGTTCTGGCGATGATTTTCCCGCTTAAGATCTTGTTTGTCAATTTCCCACTTTTCTAAACTGTAATGCTTCCAGAATATGCTCCTTTGTGATTTCATCTGAGTTCTCTATGTCGGCAATGGTGCGTGCCACCTTCCAAACTCGATGATATGAACGCATCGAAAGATTAAATGTCTTAGCGCTCTGCAAAAGAACCTCCGATGCTTCTTTGGATATGTTGCTTACGAGTGAAAGATCGCTGCCGCCCATTTCACCATTAAGATTCGGACCATTTTTTATGTTTATAAAACGTTCTCTCTGTCTTTCTCGCGCCCCGGCAATTCGCCTAAGTGCCAAATCTGTTTCATTCTTTGTATTCTCCGGAGCCTTATCAAAATCTGCATACTCTATGTCACCCACTTCAACTGAGATATCTATGCGGTCTAAAATTGGTCCAGAAATTTTCTTTTTGTACCGACCGATATCTAATGGCGAGCAAATGCATTTATTTTTCTTGCTCGTGTAGTATCCGCATGGACACGGATTCATCGCTGCGACCAAAATAAAATGCGCAGGAAAATACGCGCTACCCTTTGCGCGCGCGATGTGCACAACGTGATCCTCAAGTGGTTGTCGTAATGTTTCAATTACCTTTTTGTCGAACTCTGGAAATTCATCAAGAAAAAGCACACCGCGATGTGCGAGTGTGATTTCTCCTGGTCGTGGAATTGCGCCACCACCAACAAGTGATGGATATGAAGATGTGTGATGGGGTGCGCGAAATGGTGGATGAGAAATTAAATCGAGCGTTAGTCCAGCGATCGAATGAATTGAAGTAACTTCAAGTGCGTGATCCAAGTTTAATTTTGGAAGTAATGAACGAAGTGCATTTGCCAACATTGTCTTCCCTGTTCCTGGTGGTCCGGACATGATGACGTTGTGACCACCAGCGGCTGCAATTTCCAGGCCGCGTTTTGCTAAATTCTGGCCAATAATTTTTTCTAAAGAAATTAATTTTGTTTCTTGGAAATTTTCTCCAGAATTTTTTTGTAAACGATCTTGTGCATTTCCTGCCCGAACGTGTTCAAGAATTTTTGTGCGAACAGTATCAGTGTTCTTTTTAATTTCACGTGCATTTTTTGGATCGAGGTGGTCAACAACTTCGCACAGCGTTGAAGCTCCAAAAATTTTCACATCTTCAACAAGTGCTGCTTCTTGAACATTTTCTTTCGGTACGAAAAATTCTTTGAAGCCCCTTTTCTTTGCTTCTAAAACAATCGCCAAAACTCCAGAAACCTTTCTCACATTTCCATCCAATGAAAGTTCACCAACAAATAATTTTTCTGTTGGATCAAAACTCATATCACCACTTGCAAGTAAATATCCGACTGCCAATGCAAGATCAAAATGCGTTCCCTCTTTGCGGACATGGGCTGGTGCCAAAGAAATCACTACCCGGTGATTTTTTTGTTTTGGTGAAACGAAGCCTGTATTTTTTATCGCTGCAGAAATTCTATCTTTTGCTTCGCCCACCGAAGCATCTGGAAGGCCAACAATATTGAATGAATGAAGACCGCGAGAAAGATCGACCTCTATATCAATAATTTGTCCTTTGAGAAAGTATGATTGTCCGCTATGTGTTTTTGCAAAACTCATTGTGAAACATGTCCTTATGTCCTTGTGAAAAGTCAGCGTGAAAACAGCACCGGCCCTCTGCGGCTTCACCGTGAAACATTATGTTGCCGGTGTTCCCGGAGGCAGGGAGTAGTTGGCAAACGAAAATCCCGGCCTGAACCAATGGTTTCACAGCCGGGATCAAGAAATTCTTAAGAAAGTCTAAAGTTTGTCCCAGCGTTGATCTGGGATCTTTTGTGTTACATGTGTGTTTTACAGGTTGTTGCTGCGGGGTTCGCTTCGAGTCTGTCTGATTCAATTGGTTCACCACCAACCTCACAGACACCGTATCCTGTTCCCGATGCTATCTTTCCTAGTGCCGCCTCAACCTCGTTAAATCGAGTTTCGAGTTGTTTCAAAATTGCAGTCTTGTCTTCGTATTCTTCAATTCGAGTTCCTTCATCATTTGTGTCAGCTTTTGTTGTTTCGTCCGGATCAGCCGGTGTTGCTTCCCAATCGCCTGGGTTGTCAGGATTTCGACGACCAACAGACGCGAGTTCGGTTTCAAGTAATTTCTTTTCTGATTCCAACTTGTTTTTGAAGTTTTGAATTTGTTCGTTTGTCATACAAACATAATACCACCTGAGTGGCATAAAAAACACAAAAGTGGGAAATGTTTACCGCACGATTTGAGCAGCGATGTATCGATTGAGGAGCTCTCTAAATGTTGCTTCATTTGTTGTTATTACGAGATGTTGTGAATCGACAAATGAGTAAAGCAATACAATATTTCCCAATCGATCTTTGAGTACACGAGTGTCTTTGCTTTTTACAACAAGGTCTTCAAACTTTGGTTCGGTTGAAGTTCCGTTTGCAAGTACTGTTCCGGATTTAATAAAAATTGGACCGAAATCTTTTGCGATATTTTGTTCGAAGCGGAGCATGCCATCGTACGCATTATCAAAAGAAGAAACGGTAGTAAAAATAAACGGTTCATTTTTTGCTGCAATTTGATATCCGAGAACCCATTCATCACCCAATGCTCTACCAAGTGATGAGGGAGCATTTTCACCAAAAATTTCAAAAAATCTTTCTGAAGAAATCACAGTATTTTTTTCTGCAAGATCAATTCGAATTATTTTATTTGTGCCCGTCATTTGAACCAACGCTTGCTGAATTTGTTCATTAATCTCTGCAGTTGATCGTCCGGTGATATCTATTTGTTGTTTTGAATCCGTAGAAATAATAGAAACATTTTGTGTCGTAACAACTGCAGGTGGGCGTGTTAGGAAGAAATGCAATAAGAGTCCGCCGAACGCAACTCCTGCCAAAATGAGCACGATGCTTAAGATAAAGAAAATCCCCTTGCGTGCAGCTTGCTCGGTTCTGGTAACAACCGGAGGATCAACTTTTATCTGCTCGATTCTTTTTTGTTCAGCAGCAATCTTTACACTCGCAACAGATTCGTTTTTGCTGCGTATACTTTCTGCAACATCTCGTTCGTATGTTCGAAGTGGTTTTACAATCGAGTATAGTTCACGTTTTTCTGGCGTGAGTTGACTGTCATCACTTAGTGAACTGATTACTGTTGCTGGTGGCACCAACTGATTGATGCGTGTAGAAATTGGATTGCCGATGACCGGTTGTGGTTCTGGGTCTGTGCCGAGACGATTCGCAGCGCTCTTGAATGTTTCGCCAAACTGCTTGCGATTCTGTTTCGTGAGATCAGAAGCAATCTTGGCAATATCCTCGTCTTTAAAGTTCTCACTTTCAGGGTTCATTTGTATTTATTTTAGCAGATGTTTTGCCTCCAGCGGGGTTTTTAGGCAATACTCTTTCAGGAACGCAAAATCCCCGCTGGGATTTTTCTCATACCAACGCAAGACAAACAAAAACCGCCCCTCGTAATACTTGGGACGGTTTTTGTGAATTTATTTAGACAACTTTTGGAGCCTCTCCGCTTGCAAGTGCGTCCGCTTCCGCTTGAGACTTGGTACTGATTGGTGTGCGAGGTGCACCCATACGGCGCCGACCATTACCATTTACAGGACCGCTGATCATGAGATAGCGTCGTGGGTTCGAATCAAGATCAAGGAAGTCGTCTGCGACCTCAATGAGTTTTGCTGAGCAAGACTTGCCAAATGAAGCAACTTCTACCTGGCAACCCTGATTCTCTTGAAGGTACTCTACAAGTGGTACGAAATCACCGTCGCCTGTAATAAGTACGACTGCATCCAGCTTTGGAGCGAGTTTGATTGCGTCCACCGCCATACCAACGTCCCAATCTGCTTTTTTAGCACCGCTAGAGAAAATTTGAAGATTTTTAGTCTTCGTTTCGATACCAACCTTACTTAAAGCATCAAAAAAGCCCTTTTCTTCGCCAGATTCTGTCGTGATGACATATGCAACTGCACGGATGAGAGACCGACCAGCGAGAGCGTCTTTGACGATCTGACCAAAATTTACCTTAGATTTATATAAATTCTTACCACTATGATAGAGGTTTTGAGTATCGATAAAAATACCGACTCGCTGCCCCTTATGTTTAATAACTGACATGTTTAAAACTTATTTTATAAAAACGTTAACTTACCGCACCAAGTAGGAAAATAGAGAGAAACTAGGCTCGTTTCTTGAGATTCAACTTCTTCATTACTTCATTAAAACGCTCCGCGCTCTTCTTTTGGAGGAAGTTCATATGTCGCTGTCGATCAGCAACCATGGAAAGAAGACCTCGGCGTGAGTGTAAATCGTTCTTATTCTTAGTCAAATGACTAGCTAATTCCTCGATTTTCTTAGTTAACAAGGCAATCTGAACTTCAGGAGAGCCTGTGTCCTTATCGTGAACTCGATGGTCCGCAATAGTCTTGGTTTTTTTGGTTTTAGTTAACATTGGCATCAGGATAGCATGCCAGAGGCCTATTTGCAAGGTTTTTACTTGTCGAGCCGCGAATCACGATATGGCTAAAATATTGACTTTTTCCAAATAAATTATATTATTTTTAAGGGTTCCACAGTAATTTAACTCTGACAAAAGGAGAATTCGCGTATGTTGAATGGCTTGTATTGCCTCATGTTTGAGGGGCCTCCCATGTTGGATGTTCTGAACAACCTTCTCTTCGATACCGCTCAGGAGATGCTTG
Source organism: Candidatus Nanoarchaeia archaeon (assembly GCA_035299525.1). GTDB lineage: Bacteria > Patescibacteriota > Minisyncoccia > Phycocordibacterales > DATGWK01 > JAHFLV01. Next base: position 7,720 of record DATGWK010000109.1, on the reverse strand, counting down.
AAGAGGGCGAAGAGGCCCGGACGATACGCAGCGGCCTTGGTGAGGGCCAGGTTACGACCAAGAATGAACAGGCCACCATTGGTGGCATGTGCGGCACGGTGTTCGAGACCCAACTTGATACTGTGCGCGGTTCGTTCAAGGCCAGGTTTCTGGTTCGGCCCTCTCGTAGGGTTCGGTCTACGACACCTGGTGGTCGTTGGAGGAAAGTCGGTATCCTTAGCTAAGCTACAAAGAAAAGCATGTACAGCCCGTCTTTTGGCGGGCTTTTTGTTTGTAAAACATTTTCCGACACTAAATAATGCTAAAATTATGAGGTGAAACTCAAAGATCTCAAGCGTCAGTTCCTCGAATACACCGAAATTGAACGCGGCCGAAGTCTAAAAACGGTTGAAAACTACGATCGCTACCTTGAGCGCTTCCTTCAGTACACGAAACTCGAAGATCCCAAGAAGATTACCGAGGATGTGGTGCGCGACTACCGTCTCTGGCTCAATCGACAGTCTATTGCTCCTCGAGGGTTGCGCTCTAAGGAGACTCTTAAGAGAAAAACTCAGAATTATTACCTAATTGCCCTCCGTGCGTTCCTCAAATACCTCATGAAGCGAGATATTACTTCTCTCGCGCCGGATAAGATCGAATTAGCCAAAACCCCAGAGCGCTCTCTCGATCTTATTACCAAAAATGAGCTTGAGCGCCTTATGAAGGCTCCAAATGGCACCGATGAGAAATCTCTTCGTGATAGAGCCATTCTTGAGCTCCTATTCTCTACTGGGCTTCGTGTGTCCGAACTCTGTGGTCTCCCCCGAGACATAGATCTCTCAGCTGATGAATTTTCTGTAAGAGGAAAGGGTGAAAAGGTGCGTGTGGTATTCCTCTCTCCAGAGGCAAAAACAGCAATCAAAGACTATTTGAAGGTCCGTAAAGACATGGACGATTCCCTTTTTGTGCAAAATGCTAAGAATTCCAAGAGCAAAAAGACTCTCCAGCTCACTCCCCGGTCAGTTGAACGTATTATTAAACACTATGGGGTTAAGGCCGGAATCACTCGTAAGGTAACACCTCACGTCATTCGTCATAGCTTTGCGACCGATCTCCTTCAGAATGGTGCTGACCTTCGTTCAGTACAGATGCTTTTGGGTCATGCAAACATTGGTACAACCCAGATTTATACCCATTTAACTGATAAACACCTTAAGGAAGTTCATAAGAAGTTTCACAATAAGGGTTAATTGACTATGCTCGATATTTTGTGGTATTACTGTGCTGGGAGGGGTACAAATAGCACTTAACACTGGAGGTTACCTTGGTAAGTACGTCGCCTATCGCTGCCGGAGTTCTGAGAGTGGTTTCGGGGCTTTGTGATGTCCCCGCCGCCGATATCAAGGGCCATTACAAGCTTGGAGGTAAGGAGCTTCAGATCGCTCAGACTGTAGGTATGGCTGAGTTTGCTGAGCTCGGGCATCTCATCCAGATGGTCTGTGACGTAAAGATTCCAGAGGATGAAGTCCGGATGAAGAGCCAGAATCTGCCCGAGACTACGGTTGATGAGCTCATCGCCTACGTCGAAGGTCTTGCCAAGTGATCTACGTGTCTGGTTTCTGTGGCCGCTCCATACGGGGCGGTCTTTCTTTTGCTACAATACTCCTATGAAAATCATTTCCTGGAACGTGAATGGACTTCGGGCGGTACACAAGAAGGGTAAATGGGCAGAACTCTTTGATTTGAAGCCAGATATCATCTGTCTTCAGGAAACTAAGGCTAATCCAGACCAATTACCCGAAGAAGTTCGCAATATTGAGGGTTTTTACTCATATTTTGATCATCCTAAGGAGAAAAAGGGTTACTCAGGTGTGGCCATTTACACAAAAGTAAAACCAGAGAAGGTTCAATATGAGATGGGAAAGCCTGTTTTGGACAATGAAGGGCGGCTTATTGCGGCTTATTATAGGGATTTTGTATTGATTAACGTCTACTTCCCCAACGGTGGTGGCGGACCAGTACGACTCAAGTACAAGCTTGATTTCTATGGGGAATTCCTCAAATTTATCGAAAAAGTACGGAAAACCCATAAAAATGTGATCTTTTGCGGTGATATAAACACTGCCCATAACGAAATTGACCTCGCTCGCCCAAAAGAAAACCAAGAAAATACAGGGTTCCTTCCGATTGAGCGTACATGGCTCGATAAGGTGGTTGCAAAGGGTTATGTCGACACATTCCGACACTTCTTCCCCACTGCAACCGGTGCGTATAGTTATTGGGATCAGAAAAGTTTCGCGCGCGATCGAAACGTTGGCTGGAGAATCGATTATTTTTTTACAAACAAAGAAGCACTTTCGCATGTGAAGCAAGCTGGTATACATAGTGATTTCTACGGTTCCGACCACTGCCCTATTTTTATTGACGTTGATTTTGTCGATTAACAGTTTGTCCCTTACAGAATCCTTATAAAATCGCGTTTATCCACAACTTTTTTGTAAATTGTCTTTGATGTCTTTTATATCTGTCTTATATTAATTAAGGACGTTCGGGTAGAAGTTCTCACGTTTGCTCGTTTCCCACTGGGCAGACACCAAGGGGAATACACACTCGACATTGTTCTTTGATAAGTGCGAAAAGTTCTTTTGTGCGAAATTTGAGTTGGCCACTCACGAAGGGCCAGTCCGGTTTGATTACATTCGGGGATATATATCTCCACCCTTGTATCATTTTGAAATCAAGGATATTTACCCGCTTGTGATCTTGCTCGACGGTGCCTTCAACCGTCCTAAGCATTCCTAGAGATAGCGCGGGGCGGTTTTTCTATTGTGCTAAAAGTTCCGAGACATCATTTGCATACGCGAGTATCAAAAAACCATCCCAGCGGATGGTTTTTTACTTAATCTACCCAGTGTTTACCTCTAATCTCTTTTACTAGTTTTTCGTCCTCTTCTACCATTCTATCCTTTCCCGCCTCACCAATCTTTTGTAATTCTTCTGTTTTAAGTTCTGATAGTTTGATCACTATTTTTTCCAATACCTCAACTTCATTCTTTGCTGGGTCTTCGAGCACTTCTTCAAGTAGTGCATGGAGTATATATCCAATGCGTGGGCCTGGGGGTTGTTTCGTAATCTCCATAATTTTTTTACCATCTAGTTTCAACATTCCAACAGAAATCGGATCACGCATCACCTCTTCGATCATTGCGTGGTACTTGCGAAGTCTGTACGGCGTTTCTTTTGGTTTGCCTGTTCCGATTCGGTCACAAACTCGAACATTCATGAGATCCCAAACATTTTCTTTTCCAACATTGGCAATCATTCGTCGAACAGCAGAGTGTGTGATTTTTTCTGTGTCAGAGAAGAACATGTGCCAACGAACAAGTTTCACAATCTTTTCACTAAGATCAAGTGGAAACTTTAAATCCCTAAGAATTTTTTCTGTCATACGGGCACCGACAACCTCGTGACCGTAAAATGTGTAGTCTTTTTTCTCCTCAGAGAATCGTCGCGTGTCTGGTTTGCCGATGTCATGGAAAAGTGCAGCAATTCGAATGTGAAGCGGCATTTCTTTTTTTGCAGCATGAGCCAGCGACTTGAGCAAATGAGTCCACACATCGAATGCATGTGCTTGGTTTTGTTCGATACCAATTCCCTTCTCAAGATCGGGTACCATGTATTTGAGCAGACCTAGTTTATGACAGAGTTCGATCGCCCCGGATGGATTTTGTGACTGAATAATTCGAATGAACTCATCTCGAATTCTTTCTTTAGAAATTTCTTTGAGGCCGTGTGCTTCGTCTGCAATTGCTTGTCTTGTCTCTTCTTCAATTTCGAATCCGTGTTCTGCGTGAAAACGAATTGCTCGAAGTGTCCGGAGTGCGTCTTCAGCAAAGCGTTCACGCGGATTCCCTACCGCTCGAATCAAACCCCTTGAAAGATCCGCAAGACCCCCGTAAAGATCTACGGTCTTTTCTGATTCAACATCGTATGCAATTGCGTTGATTGTAAAATCTCGGCGTTTTAAATCATCCTCGATATGTTTGCTGAATGCTACTGAATCAGGCCGTCGTTTGTCCGAATATGTTGATTCTGTCCGGTACGGAGTCACCTCGACGACTTTGAGTGTTGGGTCTTCCGTTGTCTCGTTTACAACACCAACCGTTCCGAACGTGTTCTCGTAAAATGTTTTTTCAAAGATCGCCTGGATTTGTTCTGGGGTCGCATTTGTCGTGACGTCCCAGTCTTTGGGGTTTTTCTGTAAAAAAAGATCACGAACGCAACCACCGACTAGGTAGCTCTCAAATCCAGCACTTTTTAGTTTTTGTGTAACGAACCGAATTTCCTCTGGGATTTGGAATTTCGATCCTACGATAACCTTCTTCATGTACAAATGAATGATATCAGAGAAATTTTATGCGGTTCACGTGAAACGTGGACGCAAAACAATTTTGTGTGCACTCGGAGGGATTCGAACCCCCAATAACGGTTCCGAAGACCGTTGTGATATCCATTTCACCACGAGTGCGTATGCAAACTATAAACAAAAATGGATAAATATCAAAACTTTCACGCTTTTTGCATGATATTATTTATAGTAATTCGATGAAAAAAACCCTGGGTTTTACCCTCATAGAGATCTTGGTTGTTGTCTCAATAATCGGACTTATAGCAAGTATTGCTCTCGCCTCCTTGGGTCAGACCCGTGAAAAGGCAAAAATTGCTCGCGCTCGAGCTGAAATGCGACAAATTGCAGAGGCGATTATTCATGCACAGGGTGAATCAGGCAAGAATTTGGACCAAATTATTGATCCTAACAACACAAACCTTACTGATTATTGCACAGACTGTCCATGTCGTACCAACTATGGCGGCCCCTCAGACATTCGGGGTAACGTTGGTGTCTGCTATACCCAGTGGTTAGAAGCCCTTACTCGTCTTGAAGCTGCCGGAAATGGAACGTTTGGGCTTGTAAATTTCAAGCGTGATCCTTGGGGTAGCCCCTATCTTATAGACCAGAATGAGGATGAGCCCAACCCATTTCAACCTGGAGTTGACCCCTGTCGGCATGATACGCTCCGTTCTGCTGGTCCAAATGGTATTGCCAGTACGTATTTTGTGAGCGACCAGGATAATTCGGATGCAAGTGGTGGAAATGATGACTTTGGCTTTCAGCTTCCCTTTAGTCGTAACCACCCCACCTGCTCAAATTAATGACTAAAATGAGGTCTTGCGTTATAATCTCCGTTACCGTTCTTGAACACAATGCGGGTATGGTTTAGTGGTAGAATGCGTCCTTGCCAAGGACGAGACGGGAGTTCGATTCTCCCTACCCGCACCAGGAGTCAGTGAAACAAAAGGTTCCCCAAGGGGAATCTTTTGTTTTATGGGCAAGCTTGCCTAGCCCACCCCCATGCCTTTTCTTTTACTCGGTTTGGTTTATTAGTGTGTTTTAAATTCACGGACAATATCAGTCAATTTGTTGTCCACTAGTCTTTTATCTGTTCAAAACACGGTTTTAAGCCATATTTTAAGCCATAACTGTGGATAACTTTGGGGACATGTGTATAAAGGACGTCCTTTTGGGGTGAGTTTGGTCCGTTTTGCTTATAGATCGCGGACTAGGTCTTACTGAATGACAGCCGAATTTAGGAACTTGTTAATGATAAATGTTTCACGTGAAAACTACTCCCCAGCCCCCCACTTTAGATCACGGATGTTATTCATGAAACATTTCTTAATCAAAAGTTTGCCCTAGTGTGGCATTGTTACTGGGTTTCACGAATAACATGAAACTTGCTATGGATCGACACATTAGGAATATCATAAATAGCAGAAGAAAGATCCTGGGCAAAACTGGCGAGATGTTAATCGTGAAACACCTTAGCGCTAAGGGATTTTCTCTTATTGAAGCAAACTACCTAAGGAGATGTGGTGAAATAGACCTTGTTATGAAGAATAGAGGCATAATTCACTTTATAGAGGTAAAAACTGTTTCACGTGAAACCATAATAGGGAATACGGGGGACTTCCATGTTATTCATGAAACAAACAAGTACAAACCAGAGCAGAACGTAAGTCCTACGAAACTCAGAAAGATTTCTCTGACGGTTCAATGGTATCTAGATGAAAGGGGTATCAAAGACACTAATTGGCAGTTTGATGTCGCGCTGGTATATCTCGATAGGGTAAACAATAAGGCGGGGATCAGATTCTTAAGAGACATTCCATTGGATTGCTAATGTCCTTTGTAAAGGACAAAATGGTACCACTGTGAATTTTTTATATAGGACACGAATCAAACCTAGTTCAGAAAATTAAACTTCACCACGAACGTTTTACGAGCTCACAGAAGATTCAAACAAATTTATGGTCAGGGCGCCGGGATTCGAACCCGGAGTCACTTGATCCCAAGTCAAGCATGTTACCGTTACACCACGCCCTGTGGTTGAAAAACTATACAAAACTCTAAAATAACCCTAGAATCGTAGCACGGAAGAAGATAAATCTCAAAAATGAGCCAAAAATTTATTAAGAATAAGGAAAACTTTGTGTGTGAGAGGTGCGGCTTTGCCGTAACTGGTGACGGCTTCACCAATCATTGCCCTCAGTGTCTCTGGAGTAAACATGTAGATAAGAACCCGGGTGATAGGGCAGAGGAGTGTGGTGGAATGATGAAGCCTGTTGGTATAGAAGGAACGGTGGCTGGATATAGTTTGCTCTATAAGTGCGAGAAATGTAGTTTCCAGAATAAGAACAAGGTTTCAGATAAGGATAATTTTGAGGAGGTCCTTAAGATAGCTCGAGCAAAAAAGCCCGAGTAATTCAAAAGATTGGAGAAATTTGCTAGTATAGCGTTTGTGCTGTTTGTGCGTTCTGTGAGTAATTGAAAGGGGAATTACGCCGATCATTTCATGTGAAACATTGAAAAGCATATAAAGCGGGATTAGTTTAATGGCAGAACTACAGTTTTCCAAACTGTTGGCAGGAGTTCGATTCTCCTATCCCGCACACGTTACATTGTCCTTTCAGCAACTCATATCTCGTGTAAGGATTACCACATGGCAAGTTTCAACATGTCAGTTCGGCATCGTTTGTCGGCTCAGGAGGCTCTTGCTCGCATCAAGTGCTTACTTGGTGGGGTGAAGGAGCAGCACGCTGATAAAATCAGTGATCTCAAGGAGGGGTGGAGGGGGAGTGTTGGTAGTTTTAGCTTCACCGCAATGGGATTCGCTGTGTCAGGTACTTTGACTGTTTCGAGGGGTGAAGTTGATCTCGATGCCACCATTCCTTGGATGGCAATTCCTTTCAAGGGGAAAATCGAGTCCGTGATTCGTCCACGAGCAGTCGAACTCCTTGCGTAGTGGGTAATGTGGGCAGCCTCACAGTCTTCAGCTTATGTGTGGGATTTTCTTTTGTATCAAAAAACCACCTTGCGGTGGCTTTTTGATTTTGGATCCCGGATCAAGTCCGGGATAATCCTTCGGATTACTTTACTGCATCCTTAAGCGCCTTAGCTGCGCGGAACTTAGGAACTCGCATAGCTGGAACGCTAATTGATTCACCAGTTCGAGGATTTCGTGCTTGTCGCGCTGCTCGAGTCTTTGTAGAGAAGATACCAAGGCCTGCGATAGACACCTCTTCACCCTTTTTCAAAGTGTCGATGATTCCGTTGATCATAAGATCAACAACCTCTTCAGCCTGAACTTTAGTGCCACCCAATTTTTCATGAACCGCATCG
>DATGWK010000108.1:0-2794 GCA_035299525.1 Candidatus Nanoarchaeia archaeon | reverse complement strand
CTTTGGTCGGGTGGAGGAGTTGTTGTCGTTGCATAGACTGTTGCGGCAGCAACCGCCGTCTTTCCAGAACCGACGTCACCTTCAAGTAGTCGTGACATAGCATGACCGCTTCGCATATCAGAAAGTACATCGGCAATTGCATGTCGCTGAGCATTCGTCGGGGCAAAAGGGAAACGTTTCACGAATTCTTCAATGTCTGCAGGAGATTTGGTAATACGAAATGCTTTTCTTTTTTCGTATTCGAGGCGTTGCTTTTGTTTGTGAAGCTGAATGATAAAGATTTCTTCGAATGCAAAACGCTTTCGGGCAGAAATACTGTCCGCTTCATTTTGTGGTGCATGAATCCAAACCAACCCAGAATCAAGCTTCGGTAAGCTGTAATGTTTCAAAATGTAATCGGGAATTGGATCAACCAACTCTTTCAAAATTCCTGAAGCAAAAATTTTATTCATCGCATGATAGAACCAGCGAGAAGTAATGCCACGACTTTCTGGATATACAGGCAACCCAAAGTGTGAGACTTCACCACTAAAAAGGGAACCACCAGACGCCACAAGTGTTTCTTTGCTTTGTTTGATTTCCGGATTCGAAAGATAGAGTTTGCCCTTACGTTCACTTACTTTGCCGCGGACTTCAACTTGGTCATCTTCGTGAACCATTTTTGCAATGTACGCTTGATTGAACCAAATAATGTTGACTGAGCCGCTTTCGTCAGTAATGGTTCCTTCGCCCATGGGAATTTTCTTTACCCAAGCTTTGCGAGTTTTGAGATTGTGAATGCGGCCGTAGATCGTTACGGTTTCACCTTCTTGAATGTCAGAGATTTTCTTTACTGTCGTTTCGGTGTCGTAACGAGTTGGGAAGTGATAGAGGAGATCATAAATCGTATCAAGCCCAAGTTTCTTGAGTGCACGAACTTGAGTAGGGGCGAGACGGAAATGTTTTACAATCGGATCGGTCAATTGCATGCGGGAAGTGTACCACGTGTAATCTATGGTGTGTCATACCGTCCAAATACATATACAATGCGTATATGAATTTATCTTTGAAACATTCTATGAGTAAAATCCTTACAAGTATCGTGCTCGCTGCGGTTGTTCTCACGCCGTTTTCTACTTTTGCTGCGGAGTTTCAGGTTTCTGGTTGGATTCCATATTGGTCTGTGAAGGCTGGAACCCGTGATGCAACAGACCACCTCGATGTATTAACTGAAATTAATCCGTTCGCTTTCGTTGTGAAATCAAATGGTCAGATCGAGGACCTGGCTAAACTTCGTAAAAGCAACTGGACACGTCTTTTTAAGAAAGCCCGTGCACAGGATGTAAAAATTATTCCGACTGTGATGACAAGTGATACCAACGGCATACATGAGATTTTGAGTAATGCAGATACACGCGAAGATCACATTGAAGCAATTGTCAGAATGGTTGAACGAGGAAAGTATGATGGCGTTGATATCGATTACGAAGGTAAGAAAAGTGAAACTCGAGACTATTACTCTACATTCCTAAAAGAACTCAAGGCAGAACTTGGTAACAAGATTCTTTCTTGTACGATCGAAGCACGAACTCCACCGGATTCTTTGTACCGAGTCATTCCACCTTCAATTAATTATGTAAACGATTACGCAGTGATCGGTAGATATTGTGATCAGGTAAAGATCATGGCATACGATCAGCAGCGAGCCGATCTCAAACTCAATGATGCAAAGAAGGGTTTTCCGTATGCGCCTGTGGCTGATGTTGACTGGGTGCGAAAGGTTGTAGCTCTTACCGTTCAATCAATTCCGAAAGAAAAAATTCACCTCGGTATCCCAACCTACGGTCGTATCTGGGAGATAGGGGTTGAGCCGCAACAGTTCAAAACATATAGTCAGGTGAAGGCAACAAACCATGTTCCTGCCGCTGAGCTTGCTGACGATCTGGGTATCACGCCAACACGAAACTCAGCAGGTGAATTGAGTTACACATATATTCCAGAAACAACGACTGATCCAATCTCATCGCTTATTCGAGTAACTGCGAATGCGATTCCTGGTGGTGCGACAAACGGAAGTGCGATAGCTCTTGCCGCTCTTGCATTCTCCAATTCATCACAACTTCCTGCGCGATTTAATATCGTATGGTGGAGTGATGCTGAAGCGGTTCGACAGAAGGTTGCACTCGCAAAAGAGTTTGGGCTTGGGGGCGTTGCACTCTTCAAGATCGACGGAGACGAAGATCAGGCACTCTGGGATCATCTCGACTAGCTAGAAAACCTTGTATTTCTCAGAAGCATTGCCGATAACAGGCAGTGTTTTTTGTTTGTATTGAAAGACGTTTACGATAGCGATGCACCAGATACCGAAGAGTGCGATATTCAAAACGACAGCAAGAATATAGAGTCCAAAGACCATTTCGACTAAATAAATAACAAGTGAGGCAACAAAAATTCCGAAACTCTGACGAATGTGGAACCAGACAAATTCATTTTGTTTTGGAACGAAGAACATTGGGATGACAAAAAGAATATACGCTGCAACTGCCCACAAAATACTTTTATTTTCTGCCATCGTCGCTGTTTTGGCGGGGAGTAATTGAAATGATGAACTGGTTTTTGTCGGCAAATAGACCCTCGAAAAGCCAACTGGTTTGAGGAGTTTTTGATTAGACTTTTCGTTACCGTTAAATGGGTAAACGTTTTGCATGACGCTAGTGTAGCAAAGCGTATCTGTAAGTACAGCAAGATTAGAAAAAGCCTTAAGAATGTGGTATGTTTTGCCAATTGGAGACGTGGCTGAGCGGCCGAAAGCGCC
>DATGWK010000107.1:0-5964 GCA_035299525.1 Candidatus Nanoarchaeia archaeon | reverse complement strand
GGTGGCCGGGTTTTTCTTTTGTTATATGACAAGCACCGCATGCTTCGTTGACCGAAGCTGTAGGCTATGCGAGCATGTATGCCAGAAAAGGAGGTTGCACATGATCGTTCTTCGGAGAAAAGTGAGGTTCTTGCCACCAAGTATGGGTCCAGATCTGGAGCGTCTCCTGATCGGGATTGCCATTATTGGCATAATTTTCTTGGTGGCATGCCTTCGCAAGCCATAGTCTCAACATTACGTTCGCGCCGCACTTGTAGTGCGGCGCTTTGTTTTTATATTTATTTTCCGTAGAGTTCATTCAACTTACTTCGAGTGAGCTCTCCAACAAAACCAAGTGCGGGTTGAAGTCCGTATTTTTCCTGGAAAAGTGCAACGGACTTTTGAGTACATGAACCAAAAAATCCGGAGATTGGACAATCATTTTTTGAATTTCCTGGAGGTGGATACAAACCCTCTTGAGCAAGTGCAGCCTGCAAACTCAAGACGTCTGGATTAATTGTTGAAATCTTATCAAGGTCAGTATTCCATTGGTACGGCAAAAGTCGTGATCCGTATGGACCACCTTCGTCTGTTTTGTTTCCAAAGAAATCTTGAACACCCAGATATGTTTGCAATGCGAGATCAGACATCATCACGGCTCGAGTGCTCGGATCCGTAAACTGAGGTTCGTAGATGTAACTGTATTCGATCAGGACTCCTGCCCCATCAAGCGTGTTGTGTGAGCCTATTGCGATCAACTCCTGATCTTCGAGCACCCCACCACTTTCCGTGGGTAGATTGCTCTGCGGATAAAATGCATCCATTCGTTTTCGAATTGATTCAGCAAGAGCCTTTGAGCCAACAGAATTCGAGTACTGACTTTCTGGAACATAGATTGCAAAGCCAGAATATTTTCCTTCTACATTTCTCACCTTTCTTGGATAATCGTTGAAATGAATGTGGAGTACGATATCGACTCCATTTTCATTTGCCCACTTGTTGATCCCATACAGTTTGAGTGCAACATCAGTTGGAACTGTATTGTGATAAATATTTACGATTGGTTCATAGTCACCAGAGCTTAAGAGGCCATTCATTATCTCCTTATGGGCATCGATAAACTTAAAAATCTCAGATCGATTATTCTCGTAGTAAGAGTAAAATTCTGGATCATAGCCATCCTTTGTTCTCAAAAGGCTAACGTTAAGAGAACTGTCTTGCTGAAGTAATCGATACAGCTCTTCACCAAGCTCAACAGTAAGATCAGCTTCGCGAACATGGTTGAACTGAGCACCAGAAGATTCATCATCATGACCTGGAACAATTAGAACCTTGAGCTTCTTCTCCGAATCCCATGCGGTCCTCTGTCGGGAGTTTTGTTTTCCACTCGTAGCATAAATTTTTCGGAGTGATGCCTCAGTAACTCCATCTTTAGAAAAAAGTGACGCTTGCTGTGAACCCGATTGTTGATCCACAGTATTCGGAACAACCGAAATAGAAACGAGCACAACAAAAAAAGTGAGTGCAAGCAAAGCAAGAACTGTTTTCTTCATGAAATGAAGTATACCAAAGACAAATTGATTAAACGTCTTTGTCTGCTATGATTTCGAGAAATCACAGCGGACATCTCACGACTCATGGCGAGGATGTGAAAATGAGTCGGAGCATGACTATTGTGGAGGATAACGGAAAATCGCACTGGGAGGCATAGCTGTTGTTGTAGAAATAAAGAAAGTTGTTATGGGGGTATAGCTGTTGTGGTAGAAATAAAGAAAGTTGTTATGGGGGTATAGCTCAGGTGGTAGAGCAGGCGTCTTATACACGCCCGGTCCATGGTTCGAGTCCATGTACCCCCACAAAATAAAAAGCACCCCATTGGGGTGCTTTTTTATTAGTTAGAGTGTTCGATGTCCATCTTCTTTTTCGGAGTAATACCGTTGGCGATCAGAATTTTTTCAAACTCTGCGTGTTCGATGGTTTCAACTTCGATCAACTTCTGAGCAATTGCATCGAGCACTTTCCGATCCTTCGTTACAATGTCTGTTGCTTTCTTGAATGCTTCAGACATAATCCGAGAAACTTCGCCGTCGATCTCCGAACCAACCTTTTCAGAATATTCTTTGTCTTCAATTCCCTGACCAAACAATGCCCGACCGCGACTGCCTTCAAGGGCCATTGGACCAATCTTGTCTGACATGCCGTATCGAGTCACCATGTCTCGAGCAAGCGCCGTTGAAACCTGAAGATCGTTTGATGAACCGGTTGTAAGATCATCAAAGATTAATTTTTCTACAACATACCCACCAAGTGAAACAGCGATATCATCAAGAAATTCCTTTTTTGACTGGAGCTTTCGATCTTCGATTGGAAGCTTGAGTGTGTAACCGGCTGCACGACCTCGTGAAATGATAGAAACCTTGTGAACCGGATCAGCATACGGAAGCACAGATGCAATAAGTGCATGACCAGCTTCGTGATATGCAGTGATTTCCTTTTCCTTCTTTGAAAGAATGTGACTCTTTCGTTCTGGACCCAACATCACCTTTTCAATCGAACGAATGAGATCATATTGAGAAATCTTTGTGCGATTTTCTCGAGCTGCGAGAATCGCCCCCTCGTTCATAAGTGAGTAGAGGTCTGCACCAGAGAAGCCTGGGGTTCGTTCCGCGATCACTTTCAAATTCACGTCTTCGGCGAACGGTTTCAATTTAGAATGAATAGAAAGAATTTCCTCTCGATCGTTTCGATCTGGTAAATCCAAAACGACACGGCGATCAAAACGACCTGGTCGAAGGAGTGCTGGGTCGAGAACATCAGGACGATTTGTCGCTGCCATAACGATCACCTTCTCTGTTGGTTCAAAGCCGTCCATTTCTACGAGAATCTGGTTGAGGGTTTGCTCTCGCTCATCATTACCACCGCCAGCACCAACGCCTCGAACGCGGCCAACCGCATCAATTTCATCAATAAAAATAATTGCAGGTGCAGCAGACTTTGCGATCTTAAACAAGTCTCGAACCCGAGATGCACCGACTCCAACAAACATCTCTACGAATTCAGAGCCAGAAATTGAGAAGAAAGAAACTCCAGCTTCACCAGCAACCGCGCGCGCAAGGAGTGTCTTGCCTGTTCCAGGAGCACCCATAAGAAGAAGGCCTTTTGGAATTCGGGCGCCAATTTCAAAAAACTTTTTTGGATTCTTCAAGAAATCAACTATTTCTTTCAATTCTTCTTTTGCTTCTTTGACACCAGCAACATCTTTAAATGTTACTCGTTGTTTCTTATCGTCAGGAGAAATCATTCGAGCTTTTGACTGACCAAAAGAAAACGCTTGCATACCTGCGCCTTTGACCTGACGAGTCATAAACCAAAGGAAGAAAATAATGAAAAGGAGTGGAATAAGAATTGGCGCGAGGCTCAAGAACCAGAATCCGAAACCAGTGCTTCCCTTCACCTCGATAGATACAGAAGAAAGTTCTTTTTGTGTAAGACCGTAATTGCTTAGGGTTTCAGTAAGTCCAACACCTTCTTCTTTCTTAGAAGTTTTTTGTGATTCATCTTTGTATGTAATTTTCAACACGTCACCCTGTACCGCAATGGCGCCCACCTTTCCATCTTTGAGATCGGTAGCGAGTGTAGAAAGTGGAATCTGTTCTGGTTTCTTTTCAGTGTTGTTAATTGTTGAATACGCCCCAATGATCACGAGAAAAATAAGAAACGCGGATAGGATGTTGATCCAGAATCGATTACGCGGATTTTGCATTGGACCACCGACCTTCTTCTTAAGTGTCACTTTTGTTTTTGGTTTTTGTGGAGGCATTTCGTATATTTAGACGCACGCTTTCTTAATCTGACCACGGAATAGTATCCGATTTTGATGAAAAAAACCACCGCAACCACAAAGGGTTACGGCGGCTATTCCACACAAACAAACTTAATCGTCGGGACCACCCAGAAACGAACTGGCTCGAGCCCTCGGCGGCCTCGGCGGGCTCTGGTCAGAGATTCGGATGTTGTCCTGCCCCTTCCATCCGGCACGACGAGACTTCCTATCACGATACACAGAGTACGCACAGGCAACCATGAAGAGCACGAGCCCAAGAACCACGGCGACGAACGCGAGAACAAAAACAAGTTGTCCGCCTTGCAAAGAATTCACGAGTTACTCCTTCCTAACTGCGAGGTTAATTAAGGATCCTTGCGCGCACGCCTCTGTGGATGCTTCCTCCGATCGAGAGGCGGATTTTTTGTTGAGGTGTCCTCCTTATTTGAATTTGATTTCTTCGTAATCTTCTTCTCCACAAGGAGCACGAGAAGGCCGAGTGGAATTGAGATCACAAATACTGTTGCAATAACTGCCTTTCGTTTGTCGATTTTAAGCTTCCCAATCTTGAGCAACTAACCCTCCTTGGTTCTTGTTTGTATATGTATTTCGATGAAAAGAAGCTACACGCTTCCTTCCGTATGTAGTGTGTACTACCCACCCAAAACCCTACCAAGTACAGCGGTTTTTACAAGGTGTCAATTTTGCTATAGTTACTGGCATGACAGATTTGGTTTTCAACAAAAAAGCTGGTTTCAACTACGAAATAACCGATACCCTCTCTGCAGGAATCGAACTTTTGGGCTTTGAGGTAAAAGCCTTGAGAAAAAAGCAAGGAAGTCTTGATGGCTCGTATGTACTCGTACGGGGAGGTGAAGCCTATCTAGTTGGCATGCAGATCCCCCCATTCCAAATGAACAACACTCCAAAAGAGTATGATGAACGCCGGGAACGACGTCTTCTCTTAACGAGACAAGAAATCGATAGTTTGACTGGACACAAGTCTCAAATGAGTTTGACAGCAGTGCCAATTTCAGTGTATAATATTGGTCGAAAGATCAAGGTGAAAATCGGTTTGGCGAAAAGCAAGAAGAAATTTGATAAACGCGAGAATATCAAAAAGCGCGAAACCGACCGAGACATTCGCCGAGACTTTAAAGATAGATAGTTTTTTGACAATCTGTTAGCTGACCATTCGTGAAAAGTTTTGCTGCCTCTTTGCCCCACGTCACTCCTACGGAGCTATGCGAGGTAAAAAAGTTTTCGCAGAAAAACTTTTTGGGGATGATCGGCCTAGACAGAAAATAATAAACGTTCGTGCGACGCGGAGCCCTACGGCCTCCTTAAACCCGTGGAAAAACAACTGCAAACAATTCAGTTGCAAAAGCAATTCGTTCACCTTTCGTGAACAATTTCGCTTTCTCTTACGCTACGGCCTAAGGGACGGTCAATTTGCCTAAGCTTGTTCAGCAGATTGATTGATATAACTTCAAGCTATAGGAACTGGAGTTTCTCGACTAGAGCCTGAACAATAGAGAATCGGTGTACTGATATTTTGGTTATTTTTTAGCCAGTACACTTAAACTTCAAAATACCCTACGCGATGTAGATTCAACGTTTGTTACTTTTTGCACGGCGGTTCGATTCCGCCCATCTCCACCACTTCGCTCCTTCGGAGCTTCGCGGTGTAAACACCCACAAAAGCCGTTCTTAAGAAATTCTTGAGAACGGCTTTTGTATTATGCGAAGTGGTGTCCCGCAAAACCCCACGAAGCCCGCAGGGCGTGGTGGGACAACGTGGGACTATTCATGAATTTTGTTTACATACTAAAAAGTAAAAAGGATAGGAGTTACTACATTGGCCACACAACCAACATAAGAAAGCGTTTAAAAGAACATAACGAACACAAATCAAAGTATACTTCTCAAAAAGCGCCGTTTCTATTAGTTTGGGCGGCAATTTTTAAAACTCCAGAATTAGCGATCAGATTTGAAAGATATTTAAAATCTAGTTCGGGATTTGCGTTTAGAAATAAACACCTTATTTAAAAAGTATTTTTAGTGCCTCATTTATATAGAACATGCTAAAATTTTCGTGAATCGTTCTTTACACCAACAACGGAGGTCGCCCATGTCTCACCCGCAGTGCGACAAGAAAGAAG
>DATGWK010000106.1:0-5411 GCA_035299525.1 Candidatus Nanoarchaeia archaeon | reverse complement strand
AACAATGAATTTGGTTTCGATTACCTTCGAGACAACCTTGAGTATGAAGAAAATAAGCTTCGACAACGAGGTTTCCATTTTGCAATTGTGGACGAAGTCGATTCTATTTTGATTGATGAAGCGAGAACGCCGTTGATTATTTCTGCACCAGCAGGCGATTCAGAAACCTTATACAATCTTTTCTCAAAACTCGTTCTTGCTCTTAAAAAGGAAACTCATTATACGATTGATGAAAAGCGTCGAGCTGTCAGTGTAACGGATGACGGTATTACTCAAGTCGAAAAGGCTCTCGGCGTCGATAATATCTACACAGACAAGGGTATTGAATTCGTGCATCATTTGGAAACAGCGATCAAAGCGAAAGAGCTTTACCTTAAGGATCGAGACTACGTCGTAAAAGATAACGATATTGTTATTGTTGATGAATTCACGGGTCGTCTTCAGCCGGGCCGACGATGGTCAGAAGGATTGCACCAAGCAATTGAGGCAAAGGAGGGCGTTAAAATTCAGAAAGAGTCGCGAACGTTTGGTTCTATTACATTCCAGAACTATTTCCGAATGTACGAAAAGCTTTCTGGTATGACTGGTACCGCCCTTACTTCAAAAGAGGAATTTTTCAAAGTATATGGACTTGAAGTTGCCTCAATTCCAACAAACAAACCTATTGCACGTATTGATCATGATGATTTAATTTTCCAAACGGAGTTCGGTAAGTTCAAGGCGGTTGCGAAGAAGGTAAAAGAGCTCCATCACAAGGGTCAGCCAGTACTCATTGGTACTGTTTCAATTGAGAAAAACGAACTCCTTTCCGCATATCTTAAGAACGAAGGTATCCCTCATGAAGTATTGAATGCGAAGAACCACGACAATGAAGGCGAAGTCATTGCCCAGGCTGGTCGAAAGGGCGCTGTAACTGTAGCAACTAATCTTGCTGGTCGAGGTGTCGATATCAAACTCGGGGGTAATCCGGCTCCAGCGGGTGCATATGAGGAGTTGAAGACTCTTGGTGGTCTCTTTGTGATTGGTACAGAGCGACATGAAGCCCGACGCATCGATAATCAGCTCCGAGGTCGAACTGGCCGTCAGGGCGACCCCGGGGAAACTCAGTTCTTCGTATCTCTTGAGGATTCACTTATGCGAATTTTTGCTTCTGATACCATCAAGAATCTTATGGGTAAGATTGGTCTTGCTGAAGATGAACCAATCAAGAACAAGCTCATTACTCGTTCACTTGAGAATGCTCAGACCAAAATCGAAGGTCATAACTTTGATTCTCGAAAATTCGTGCTCCAGTTCGACGATGTTTTGAACTTCCAGCGAAAAACTATTTACGAGCGACGCCGAAGGATTCTCACGGGTGACGCAAATACTATTTACGAATACATTGATTCGATTATTCTTCCCGAAGATGAAGCGGTTCGAAAGGTGATTGAAGAAAAGAAAGCTCAAATTGGCGTAGAACCTTTCGCTCGAGCACTTCAGCGCTTGATTTTGCAAATGATCGATATGTTCTGGGTTGAGCATCTCGAAGCAATGGACTATATGCGTGGCAGCGTTCAGCTTCGTGCGTATGGTCAACGCGATCCATTAGTTGAATACAAGAAAGAAGGTCTTCGAATGTTCCAGACCATGGAATCATCAATCCAAGATGAAATTCTTAAATTACTACCGAACATTGGTGGTCAAGTTGGTGCAGCTCCCACAGAGAAACTCCAAGAGGTTCGAGAACAACCACAGGTTCGGTTTGGTCGCATCCGAGACAACTCTGAAGCTTCCACTTCAGTAAGGACTGATCCAAATATTGGTCGAAACGATCCATGCCCTTGTGGTTCTGGTAAGAAGTACAAGAATTGTGGTCTCAAGAATACAGAAGAGCATCAGAAACTTTCGAAGTAGGTATGAGTAGCGTGGTATAATTTCTTTATGAAAAGAAGCAATTTTCAATTCGGCTTCTATATTATCTTACTAATCGGAGTAGCGGTGCTATTCTTTTTTGTGGCAGCACCTTTTATTAGTGCGATTTTCCTTGCTGTTATTACTGCGGTTTTTTTCCAGCCAATTCATCAGCGAATTCTTAAGAGGTTTCATGCTCAAAAAAATCTTCCTTCTCTGATTTCGACCGCTATTGTGCTCGCGCTTATTTTCATTCCGGTGATCTTCATTGCTAATCTCGTCGTTCGAGAATCAGCTACTTTATACTCAAATATTCAGGATGCGAACATTGATAGCGGAACGATTGCTCGAATTGTTAAACCAATTGAAACCTATATTGAATCAAAGATCCCCGGCCTAGATATCAAGGTTGATCAGTTCCTCGACCTTGATGTGTATGTTAAGAAGGGTTTTGTGTGGTTCTCACAACATGTTGCATCATTCTTTTCTGGAATTTTAAATCTTACCTTTGGTTTGTTTATCTATATTTTATGCTTGTTCTATGTATTCAGAGAAGGCCATCTCATTTTCAGAAATATCTTGGCTTGGAGTCCGCTCTTTGATACGCAGGATACCGTCGTGCTCAATAAAATCTCTGCTGCTGTTAACTCCGTACTTCGTGGGCAGCTGATGGTTGGTTTAATCCAGGGTGGTCTTACTGGCCTTGGTTTCTGGATCTTTGGCGTGCAAAACCCAGTTATTTGGGGTGTTGTTGCGGCGATTGCGTCACTTATTCCCGCGGTTGGAACAAGTCTTATAAATATTCCCGCAATCATTTTTCTTTTGGTTACTGGGTCATTGCCACAGGCGTTCGGATTGCTTGTCTGGGCGATACTGGCTGTTGGGCTTGTAGATAATGTTCTCGGGCCGCATCTTATGAAGCGGGGAGTAACAATTCACCCATTCCTTATTCTCATTTCAGTTCTTGGTGGTTTGAGCTTCTTTGGACCGATTGGTTTTATTGCTGGCCCGGTAGTTCTTAGTCTCTTGTTTGCCCTCCTCGACCTCTATCCAACTATCGTTCGTACAGCCGCACAAACCGCTGACTCAAAGTAAATGCGTATGAAAGATGTTCGCGCAAAGGAACATGCTCCTGCTCCGAAACTGTCTTGGAGTGATAAAACTGTTGCAGCCTGTTTTGCTGCATTTAACTCAACTGAACGTGGTCTTGAACTCACGGATGTCGTAAAGCGTCTCAAACTTCATGGTCCAAATGCGTTGCCCGAACCGAAAACGATGTCGGTCGCGCAGCTTTTCCTCAAGCAGTTTCAGAGCCCGCTCATTTATATTTTGCTTATTGCAAGTATTGTTGTTTTGTTTCTCGGCGATGTGGCGGATACGATTGTTATTCTTGTTGTGTTGCTCATCAATGCCGTCATTGGAGTTCTTCAAGAGGGAAAGGCGCAGAATACGCTTAAGGCACTCCAAAATTTCACCAAGACTCAAGCTGTTGCGATTCGTGACGGTGTAGAAGAAGTAATTGTTGATGAAGAAATTGTTCCAGGTGACATCATCGTTCTTCGTGAGGGAGACAAGGTTCCAGCGGATGCACGCTTGTTTGAGGTAAAAAATTTACGGCTAGATGAATCAGCTCTGACTGGTGAGTCTGAACCTGTTTCGAAAACAATTGATGTTATTTCGAAGGCGGTTACAAGCACTGCAGATCAACGCAACATGGTGTTCCGGGGCTCACTTGTCGTAGCAGGTTCAGCGCGAGCGATTGTTGTTGCAACAGGGCTCAACACCGTAATCGGGGGAATTTCAAAGAAAATGATTGGTCTCGATACCGAAATTCCTCTTAACAAAAACATCAAGATCCTTTCAAGGAATGTTGGTATCGCTGTTGTTGTAATTTCTGCGCTTGTGTTTGGTATTGGTGTGCTTTACGGAAATTCAATCGAAAGTATGTTCTTTACATCAGTGGCGGTTGCAGTTTCACTCGTTCCAGAGGGCCTACCTGTGGTGATCACGCTGGTTCTTTCTATCGGTGCATATCGAATGGCAAAGCAGAACGCGCTCGTAAAAAATCTTGCTGCTGTCGAAGCGTTGGGTCAAGCGAGTGTGATCGCCGTCGATAAAACCGGCACAATCACCAAGAATGAGCTCATGATCGAGCGGGTTTTTGTTGGGGGGAAACATTTTTCAGTCATGGGAAATGGTTATGAACCGCGTGGTGATGTACTTTTTGACGGTATTCCAGTTGATCCAGCAAATCATCCAGAGCTTATATTTGCAGGAAAGATTGCAACATTTTGTGCAAATGCCCGAGTGATGTTGAGAGAAAAAGAAGGAACATGGCAGGTTGCTGGAGATCCGACAGAAGCCGCTTTGCTTACCTTCGGTGAGAAGGTTGGTTTTCATAAAGATGAACTGGAACAAGAAGAACCACAAGTGAATGATTTGCCGTTTGATTCAAAACTCAAGTACCATGCAACACTTCATTCTGTAAAAAAGAAATCATTTCTCTCTGTTGTTGGTGCACCAGAATCTGTATTGGGGCTTTCGAACCAGATTCGGGTTGGAGCACATGTAAAAAAGTTAACTGAGGCGGTAAAGAATGAAATCGAAGTGGCTGTTCATGCTATGTCTCGACAAGGACTTCGGGTGCTCGCTTTTGCATACGTATCAGACTATGCGGGTGAACTCGGTGTTGATCCCGTTCATGGTGTGACGCTTGTCGGTCTTTTTGGTCTGCGAGATGTCATGCGAGAAGGGGTTCGAGAATCTGTTCAGGCTGCTCAGGCTAATGGTCTCCGAGTCGTCATGATTACAGGTGATCACAAACTTACAGCAGAGACGATCGCTAGAGAGGCTGGAATTTATAGAGAGGGTGATGAAATCCTGACTGGTCAGGATTTGTCCCGTATACCGACGGGCGATTTGGTCAAAATGCTGCCTCGGGTTTCAGTGTTTGCACGCGTGTCACCAGAGGACAAACTCGACATCATTCAACTCCTTAAAAAGAATGGCGACATTATTGCCATGACGGGTGATGGGGTAAATGATGCGCTCTCTCTTGTTGCAGCAGATCTTGGAATAGCTATGGGAAAGATTGGTACCGAAGTTAGCAAGGAGGCAGCAGATATTGTATTACTCGATGATAATTTCAAAAGCATCGTTAGTGCAATTGATGAAGGGAGAAATATTTTTGCTGGTATCAAAAAGGTTGTAGTGTATCTTTTCTCTACTGGTTTGGGTGAACTTTTTACGGTAGTTGGTGCTATGTTGTTCTTTTTACCACCACCGGTGTTTCCAACACAGATTCTTTGGCTCAATTTAGTTACTGACGGTTTCTTGGTTGTGGCATTGGCATTTGAACCAAAAGAAAGGATCAAAACTCGCATTACTCCGGGCGGAAAGGGTTTCTTTTTTGGTAAACATGCAGTCATTCGTGCAGTCCTTATGGGTCTTACGATGTCAGTTATTACGATTGTTGTTTTCAAATCACTTTTTGATGTTGATTCCGCGAAGGCATATAC
>DATGWK010000105.1:0-6960 GCA_035299525.1 Candidatus Nanoarchaeia archaeon | reverse complement strand
TATGTTTGGTAAATACATGGGTTTTTGGGTTACACCGAAGCATCAAGCGCGCTAAGTTATACTAGAATATGCCTAAGTCGTTTTCATACAAGTTACGCTTCCTATACTTCTGCTTTTTTGTACTGGTCTTTCTTATCGGGTTTCCAATTCTTGTATTTTACTCAGCGGGTTATACATGGGATTCATTTGGACTTTCTGCTCGTGGAGGTATCTATGTTTTCACCCCCGAGCCCGATACGTCAGTTTTTATTGGTAATGAACTTCAGAATGTTTCAGGATTCTTTAATAAGGAAATACTTCTTAACGACCTTAAGCCTGCCCAGTATCTCGTGATGGCAACAAATGAAGAATATTGGCCGTGGTCAAAGTTTGTAGATGTAAAAAGGGGCGAAGTTCAGGCGCTTACACCGTTGTTAGTGCCGAAGGTGATTGAAACTGAAGCGATTACAATCTCTGACCCAGTGCGACGGCCAATTGTCGCATTATTTGCGACCTCGACCAACACGTCGTCAATCCAAAGCACAAGCACACCAGGTGCATTAGTTCGACGTGATGTAAAGATTTGGTTCAACGATACAAAACTGTTTGCACAGTGGCTGGGAAACGAAGAGGGTGCGCCAGAGTATTTTTGCTTAACTGGCGATTGTACTGAGCCTGTTGAGGTGTTTGAGGGGTTTGTCCCGATCCGTTCAATCGATTTTTATCCTGGCAGGGCAGATGCTATTATTCTAGCGCTCGATACAGGTATTTATGCGGTTGAAATTGATCGTAGACCAAACCAAAATTTTTACCCGCTGTATCACGGGGAGACACCAGATTTTCGAGTGTATCGTGGGCAGGTGTATATAAAAGACAGCAATTATATTGCATTATTAAATCTCTAATATGACTGAAAAACTTTCAGCTTTAAAGCGTGCAGAGCGAGACGTAAATGCGAAGCGACCACATGACAGTCTCCTTAAGTTCGAGGTTTCTTCTCCTGAGGCAATCAAAAAGGCGCTTGCGGTGCAAGATTTAACACTTGATGATGCACCGAAGCATGCAATCAATATTATTGTAGATAAGGTAAAAAAGAAGCTCGAAGGGGCTGGTTTTGGCAGTATTCGAGTCATTCGAGGTAATCCTATTGTTACCGTTGAAGATAACTTTGATAAGCTCCTTTTCCCATATGACAACGCAGGCCGAGCTTCTACGTATACTCGATATGTTGATGAAGATCATATTCTTCGAACTCACACTTCAGCACAGGTTCCACAAACATTTAAAGAATTCTATAAGGAATTTAATGGAGATATTCCCGATACGGTTTTTATTTTTCTCGGGCTTGTATATCGACGAGACGTCATTGATCCGAAACATTTGGACGTATTCCATCAGATGGATATTTGGACACTGCGAAAGAATGGCGACCGCGGTCCGGCAACTGACGAGGATTTGCTTCGGTTGGTAACGCTTGTATTCAATGCGGTGCTTCCAGATCAAAAACCAATCATTTATAAAGCAGTTCATCCGTATACGCATAATGGTATTGAGGTGTATGGAAAATTAGGTGATGCTGAACTTGAAATTCTTGAGGCAGGCCTTGCACATAGGGAAGTACTTCGTGAAGCCGGTTTTGATCCAGAGATTTATTCTGGTCTTGCTTCCGGTTTTGGTCTTGATCGACTTGTAATGGCACTTAAAAGTCTTCCTGACGTCCGATATTTACGTTCAACCGAACCACGAATTGCAAAGCAGATGGAGAATACAGACAAATTCAAGGAAGTCTCAATGATGCCACCGATTTCTCGTGACATGTCGTACACAATTCCAGGTGATTTTACTGAGGAAGATATCAATGAAGAAATCAAAAATGCATTCGGTGAAAAATCCTATCTTGTTGAAAATGTTGTGATCCAGTCGCGAACAAAATATGTTGATCTTCCAGAAATAGCCAGAGAGAAACTCGGTGCGCAACCTGGCCAGGACAACGTACTCGTAAGAATTACACTTCGACATCCAGACGTGACACTTACAAAGAAAGAAGCGAACGAACTTTACGATCAGGCATATCCAAAGTTACATAAGGGGACTAAGGGATATATATAGAAATCGCCTGCGGCTGGCTTTTCAAACAATACCCCCTCAGGACACGGCGTAAATTCCTGTTGGAATTTCGCCTCGTACTCGCGCCGTTGCACTGGGTGAGTTCCTTCGGAATGTTGTTTGGTAAGGGGGATACAGATGCAAATTCAGGCAAAACAAAAGGCACACCCCGAACAAATGGTGTGCCTGCCTCTTTAAACAGATAGTTCTTGAACGATGATTAGTCGTTCTGGGTCCGGAGATCTTCGAGCGTCATTTCGTCGCCGACGAACATCACGGAACCGTTGGAAGAGATGTAGAACATGAGACCATCCTCGCAAAAGCTTTGCATTTAGGCATCGAGACTCTCCCGATGTACCCTTATGCTCTGGTATAATTGTATCATAGTGATATGAATCTGTCAAGAACTATTCATGAATAAAAATACATGGTCAAATTTGAGGCTAAATAGAGCCATAAAATCAGTGTTTTTATCACCATTTTTACCTTGTTCTGAGAGGTAAAATTTGCTAAAATTCTCTCATAGCAAAGGGCTAAAACGTAACTAAAAATCGGCCTAAAATGGTCGATTTCACATTTAAAACATGGCTGACGACAAAAAGAAAAAAACAAGTACGTATGACGCTTCGCAAATCTCGGTCCTTGAGGGTCTAGAGCCTGTTCGAAAGCGCCCGGGAATGTACATTGGAACGACTGGTCCGGACGGTTTCCATCATTTGATCACCGAGATTTTTGACAACTCGCGTGATGAGGCGATGGGTGGCCATGCGAACGATATTGAAATTACATTTCTCCCAAACAATCGAGTTCGAGTTGTAGATAACGGTCGAGGTATTCCTGTCGACATTCATAAACAAACAAAGGTATCTGCATTGGAAACAATCATGACCACACTCCATGCTGGAGGTAAGTTTGGTGGTGAGGGATACAAGGTTTCTGGAGGTCTTCACGGTGTCGGTGCTTCTGTTGTTAATGCACTTTCTGTATATGTGAAAGTAACCGTTCACAAAGAAGGTGATGGTATTTATCTGCAGGAATACAGTCGAGGTAAACGAAAGGCGCCCGTGAAGAGAATTGGTCCAACGAAGAAGAATGGAACAATTGTTATGTTTGAACCCGATGAAGAAATCTTTGGCAAACAGACTTTTGAGGTGAGCAGAATCATAAACCATATGCGCCAACAAGCATATTTGGTAAAGGGTCTACGAATTAGTGTTATCGATGCACAAACAGCATCTGGCGAGCCCGACGACGATGTGTTTTATTACCGCGAAATAGGCGCGGATTTTCCTTCTCAAACATTCTGTTTTGAAGGAGGACTCTTATCTCTTGTTAAGTTCAACAACAAGGACCTCAAGCCGATTCATAAAAATATTTTCTATATTGAAAAGAACACAACAGAGTATGAGAACGTAGAAGTTTCTCTTCAGTATGTTGACGAAGTTTCTAGTCGTCTCACTGCGTTCGCAAACAATATCTACAACTCGGAGGGTGGTACCCATGTAACCGGTTTTAAGGCAGCACTTACTCGAACGCTCAATGCGTATGTAAAGAAAAATAGTTCCGGTGGTAAAGAAGAGGATAACTTTACAAGCGAAGACGTTATGGAAGGTCTTACTGCGGTTATTTCTGTTAAGCTTCAAGAAATTCAGTTTGAAGGTCAGACAAAGGCAAAACTTGGAACTGTTGGCGCACGAGGAATGGTAGAAAGCGTGTTTGCAGAAGCCTTTTCGTACTTCTTGGAAGAAAACCCCGATGATGCTCGAGCGATTGTAAACAAGGTCACGCTCGCGGTTCAGGCTCGAAAGGCAGCGAAAGCCGCAAAGGATAGTGTTTTGAGAAAGGGTGCACTCGAAGGCATGACTCTGCCAGGAAAGCTTGCAGACTGTCAGTCTGGAACATCTGCAGAGGAAGCGGAGGTTTGGATTGTGGAAGGAGAGTCAGCTGGTGGTACTGCAAAGTCTGGTCGTGACCGACGAACCCAGGCTATCTTGGCTTTGCGAGGAAAAATTCTCAACATTGAACGAGCTCGACTCGACAAAATGCTTGCATCAGAACAAATTAAGAACATTGTCTTAGCTCTCGGCACAGCGATTGGTGATACCTTCGATATTACAAAACTTCGATACCACAAAGTAATTATTGCTACGGATGCCGACGTGGACGGTGCTCATATTCGAACCCTTATCCTGACCTTGTTCTATCGATTTTTCCGACCGCTTCTTGAGGGTGGATTTATCTATATTGCACAGCCGCCCCTTTACAAAATTAAGAATGGTAAAGAAATCTCATACGCATACAGTGATGAGGAAAAGTTTAAAATTGTAGGAAAGGATTTTGATGATATGCAAGCGGGCTCAGAAGAAAATGCTGAGGAGGGCTCCGGGGAGACTGCTGAAGAGGAAGACGAAAAATCTTCAAAAAAGAAATCACGAATTTCTATTCAACGATACAAGGGTCTTGGAGAAATGAACTCAGAAGAATTGTGGGAGACAACAATGGACCCCGCACACCGAATTCTTAAGCAGGTTTCGATTAAAGATGCTGCTGATGCGGATAAGGTATTCGATATTCTTATGGGAACCGATGTTCCTGCTCGTAAGTCGTTTATTCAGTCAAACGCAAAGAAAGCAACGATTGACATTTAATTGTAATCAATTAGATTAACTAAACCGTAACCCGTTAGTGGTGATGGACGGGTTACGGTGAGACGAACCCGTGTGCGCTTCTCACACGCGGTGTGCGGCTCCCGCCCTTGATCTACTCCAGGGCGGTTTTTTATTTTCGATTGTTTACCTCTTCGGTAAATCGAGCCACAAGTTCATCAAGACTAAGTGTGCCCTCATTTTTTTCACGACTCTCGATAGTTACTTTTCCTGCCTCCATTTCTTTGTCACCAATAATCACAAGGTATGGAATTTTTTCCACCTTCGCATTGCGTACTTTTTTGCCGAGACCTTCGCTGCTGTTATCGAGTTCAACGCGAATACCGGCTCTTTTGAGTGTTTCAAAAACCTTTTGAGCGAAACCAGCATGGTTTTCGCCAATAGGGAGAATTTTGGCTTGGATTGGTGAGAGCCAGAATGGGAATACCCCAGCATAGTGTTCGATAAGAAAGGCGATGATTCGTTCAATTGCACCGATGGATGAGCGGTGGATGACAATTGTCTGCTTCTCCTTACCATCACTATCAATGTAGTTAAGATTAAATCGTTTTGGCATTACGAAGTCGTACTGAACGGTGAATGCAGTGTTTTCTTTACCATTCACGTCTTTCATCTGAATATCAATCTTCGGGCCATAGAAAGCGGCTTCCTGCGCAGCTTCAACAAATACCGCATTTCGTTTCTTCAAAACAGCTCTAAGTTTGTCTTCAGCGTCATCCCATGCAGCGTCATCTTTAAAGTACTTCTTTTCATCTGCCCGGTCTCCAAGTGAAAGGCGATATGAGTAGTTCACGCCCATTTTGAGCCCAAATACACCAGTAATATACTCAATAAGGTCGAGTGCTCGGTTTACCTCGTCAGCAGCTTGTGCGCTATCTTTGGTAATAATGTGTGCGTCAGCCAGACAGAATGATCGAACACGAACAAGACCAGAGAGTTCACCCGATTGTTCGTACCGATAGAGCTTTGCGAGTTCTGCGATTCGCATAGGTAATTCTTTGTAGCTGTGAGGTTTAGAAAGATAGAGCTCGAAATGGTGTGGACATGTCATTGGTCGAAGCATGAACTCTTCTTTATCAATTGCAATAGGGGCATACATTGAGTCCTTGTAGTATGGATAGTGTCCAGATTTTTTATAGAGATCAATTTTTGCAATATCTGGAGTGTATACATGCAAATAATCTCGTCGGATTTCTTCATCAACGATAAATCGCTCAAGAACACGGCGAATAGCAGCACCTTTTGGAGTCCAGAGGGGTAATCCTTTGCCCACAGTGTCTGAGAATACGAAAAGATCAAGATCTTTTCCGAGTTTTCGGTGATCTCGCTTCTTTGCTTCTTCTCGATTGAGAACGAATTGATCAAGTTCAGCTTTTGAATCGAATGCAAGACCGTAGACCCGAGTAAGCATTTTGTTTTTCTCATCACCACGCCAGTATGCACCAGCAATACGATCGAGTTTGAATGAATCAGCTTCAATTTCTTTTGCAGGATTTTCTACATGGCCACCACGACAGAGATCAGTAAAATGACCTGCGGTATAGAGAGTAATTTTTTCTCCCTTCGAAACGATTTCATTAATAAGTTCGAGTTTGTATGGATTGTCTTTGAAAACTTCTTTTGCTTCCGCTTCAGAAACAACTCTATGTTCAAAACTCTTCCATGAAGGTAAAATCTTGCGCATCATTTTTTCGATTTTCGGTAACGCTTCGTCTTTTACTGGTTGGGCAAATTCAAAGTCGTAGTAAAACCCAGTATCGATTGCCGGTCCGAGAGTAAGCTTGGTGTCCGGATATATTTCCAAGACTGCGGCTGCGAGGAGATGGGCAAGTGAATGCCGAGCATGCTCGATATGGTTTTCTTTATTCATGTTGCAAATTATAGCCATTTTTACGCCAATGCCTACTATTGACGTAACCTGTATATTGTGACAAGATCTTTCGAGACATTTTGAAAAAGTTCTTTGTTCTGATCTGGCAGATTCCAGAATAATCGTGGTTCTCGTACAAGGGAGTTCGGTATGCAAGGATCGTCAGTGGCGGAAAGGGGTGGCACGGAGGTTCGGGTCTCGACGAGGGCGGCGGACAAGTTCGCTTTCGTGCGTGATCTCGGCTACGTTCGAGTTCCCAGGGAGTGGGGTCAGGCAGTATGCTACAGGGATTTGCAGATTCTTTGTTCACTCGTTTCGAGTGGCTGGGATCCGCGGATC
>DATGWK010000104.1:0-1884 GCA_035299525.1 Candidatus Nanoarchaeia archaeon | reverse complement strand
TGATTAATTCAAGAATTGATTGGAGATCATCATTTGAAAAGAAATCGATCATTACCTTACCACCGTTCGCATTCGCCTTTCGTTCAATAGAAACTCGAGTACCGAGTGCCTCACCCATTCGCTCTTCCATCTCTGCAGTTTCAGGATCAGTTTTGTATTCTTGTTTGCGAACCTTGTCGTATGCGATCTTTCGAGAAATCGCTTCCGCTTCACGAACTGTAAGTTTCTTCAAAAGAATTTCTTTGAACAAGACTTTTTGTTCCTCTGGTCTGTCACCCAACATGAGCATTGGTCGAGTATGACCTTCAGAAATTTTTCCTTGGCTTAATGCGTCTTGGATCTCTTGTGGCAATGTAAGGATTCGAAGTGTGTTTGAAACATATTCTCGACTCTTGCCTACCTTCTTTGCAATTTCAACATGCTTGAATTTGAATTCCGTGGCAAGCTTTTCAAACGCTCGCGCTCGATCAATAGGATTGAGATCTTCACGCTGAATATTCTCGATGATTGCGAGTTCGAGTTTGAGTTGATCATTCTCACTGCCTGTTTTAATCAAAACGGGGACAGTTGAAAGACCAGCGAGTTTAGAAGCACGAAGTCGTCGCTCTCCAGCAATAAGCTCGTACTCAACGTCTAAACCACCATCTGGTTTTTCCACCTCCTTTCGGGTTACTACCAATGCCTGAAGTACACCGTACTGCTTAATCGAATCTGCAAGACTTTCAAGCTGCATCTGATCAAAGTCTTTTCGTGGCTGAAATGGATTAGGTTTGATTTTATTTACGTCAATCCAGAAAATTGAGTCGTTATAGTAGTGTGACATGCGAGTATTTTAACATATCAAAATTCGACTAGAAATTGTTGGGTATATTTAGTAGAGTGAAGTCCTTGCTCGCCCTCGTTAAGACTTTGGCGGTGCAATGCCGGGATGGCGGAATTGGTAGACGCACACGACTCAAAATCGTGCGGAGCAATCCATGGGAGTTCGATTCTCCCTCCCGGCACTTGAGAAAACTTAAATCAAAAATCATCGTGATCCTGGGGCCTACAGCTTCCGGTAAGAGCTCCCTTGCCATCAAACTCGCACAAGCAACTAGCGGCGAGGTTATTTCTGCTGATTCACGACAAGTCTACAAAGGTCTTGATATTGGCAGCGGAAAAATCACAAAACGTGAAATGAAAGGGGTTCCCCATCACCTACTCGATATCACATCTCCAAAGAAAGTTTTTAATGCTGCACAGTTTCAAAAATTAGGACAAGACAAGGTAGAAGAAATTATTAAACGAGGAAAGGTACCGATCGTCTGTGGTGGTACGGGTTTCTACATTCAAGCACTTGTTGATTCACTCGTATTCCCTGACGTTCCTCCAAACAAAAAACTTCGAGAACAGCTCGAGAGGAAGTCGACCCAAGAACTTGCCACACTTCTAAAGAAACTAGACCTTCGTCGATACAAAACTATTGATATCAACAACCGACCACGACTTATCCGAGCGATTGAAATCGCTCAGGCATTAGGAAAGGTTCCAAAAGTCACAAAAGCCGATTCCCCATTTGAAACACTTTTTATTGGTGTTAATCCAAAAGAAGCTGAGCTTGAAAAGAAGATTCATGAACGACTACATGCTCGACTTAGAAAAGGAATGATTCGAGAGGTTGAACACCTTCGAAGCAGCGGAATTTCTTGGAAACGTCTTGAAAGTTTCGGCCTTGAATACCGAGAAATTGCTCGTTTCCTTCAAAGCAAAATCTCAAAGAAAGATATGATCGCCCAATTGGAAAATGAAATTAATCAATTCTCAAAAAGACAAATGACATGGTTCAAGCGAGATGAACGGATCAGATGGTTTCATCCAAAAGACTGGGCAAAGATTAAAAAGACA
>DATGWK010000103.1:0-3897 GCA_035299525.1 Candidatus Nanoarchaeia archaeon | reverse complement strand
CGTCGCCACATCGTTCTCGTTCTGTTGCGGCGTTGTATACGTCGCGGCGCCACATGTGTGGCGTGCACAAATCGAAGCCTCGTGGGTTTCGGTTGTCCTCGTATTCCTCGCCTGTCATGCGGTCAACGCTTTCGGCGAGTACATCTTCCACCGGTATGTGCTGCACGCGCGGCTCATTCCTGGTCTGTCGATGTTCTACAAGAGTCATACGACTCACCACGGGCTAACCCGTGTCGTGCTGAGAGTTCCAAGAGATTCGACCCAGGAGAAACCACAAACGGGTATTGTCGAAAACAGATACCCAATCCTGGTCGAAGAGCAACACGAGTCGTCATTCTTCCCATGGTATTCCTACGTTGTGTTTGCGCTACTGAGCAGTCTCTGGTTCACACCGCTTCAACTACTCTTCCCGAAGCTACCAATCTTCCTCGGCGGTTTCCTGGCTCTCGCATGGACTCTGTCCCTCTACGAAATCCTTCACGCTATCGAGCACTGGTCAGTTGAAAAGTGGAAACCACTCCTTGAAAGTCGCCGCTTCGGTGGCTTCTGGAAAAAGGTCTACGGTTTCCATCTTCGGCATCACGCCGATATCAAGTCGAACGAGTCGATCTCAGGATTTTTCGGGATTCCTATCCCGGACTTGCTGTTTGGGACGTGGGTAAATCCGATCAGTCTCTACGAAGACGGATCAACAAGTTCAAGGGCGCAATTTGTTTCACCCAAACCGTGCTGGTTCATTCGCCAGCTCGACGCACTTGCCGAATGGAGACATAAACGTCTCCGGCAGCGCTAAACTGAACCGCCATGTCCCAGGACCTCTGGCGGTTTTTTCATATAAAAAGAAACCCCGCCATAAAGACGGGGTGAAAGCGGCCAGTGGGACTTGAACCCACAACATTCGACATGGGAAGTCGACACTCTACCATTGAGTTATGACCGCAACATGGGACTGAGAGGATTCGAACCTCCAACCTTGAATTTTTTTGAAGCTCATGCTCTACCAATTGAGCTACAGCCCCATTCTCTCTCTGGGAAAGAATCTTACTCTAAATATTTTTAGGGTCAAGAACCTGTTAACTTCCCCACTTTCAAAGAAACCAACGTGGTATCATTATCTTAGTTAGGTCGATTTGAAATAAATGAAAATTCATATGAACGGCAAAAATAAGGTGTGCAATCACGATCACCACAGCGTGATCCCAGTTCTTTTTATCCTTTTTGCAATCAGCTTCCTTCTCCAGTACCAAGGCATTCTTGCTCCGAATTCAATCGACATTATCTGGCCAATCTTGGTAGGTGTGGGTGGTATGGTGATGCTCATCGAGGATAAGTGCAATTGCTGCTAAATAAGAACAAACAAAAAGACCCCGCGAAGCATTGGCGAAGTGGGGCTTTTTTGTGTTTACGTGTATTATTTTTACATGAACGAGTCATCTCCTAAATTTTATTTATTTGGACATGCATCGTGGAGCGCAATGCTTGCGGCGTGCTCAAACGCTCGAGAATCAATTGATATCGAACAGTTTATTTTTGCTGACGACGAAATCGGCAGACAGTTTATTGAAATTCTTCGTGAACGATCATGGGCAGGAATCAAGGTTAGGATTCTCTGTGACGCGGTGGGGTCATGGACACTCTATTCTTCCCCACTCGCAGCACTTATGCAGCAAGATCGAATCGAGATTCGGTTTGTAAATATTGTCAGTCCATGGAGAGTTAACAAATTTTTCTCTTGGTTTTTCCGCGATCACCGAAAGTTGCTCATTATTGATAAGAAAATTGGATTCACGGGCGGAGTTGGTATTCGAAACGACATGCATGACTGGCGTGATACGAACGTAGAGGTTCGTGGCAGCATCGTAAAAGAAATGGTTGTGACGTTTAATGAGATGTGGGCACAGGTTGCAAATCGAGACATCCTTTCTCGTATCAGCAAAGCTCGAGGATTTACTCGCGGTTTCAGGTTTATCACAAACGCACCGTATCTCAAGAAAAGATTTTTGTACCACAGCATCATCGACGCACTTCGAAGCGCTCGAACATATGCGTACATCACGACCCCCTACTTTGTTCCCGACCGAAGGTTGGCTCGCGTGCTTCGACTCGCAGTAAAACGCGGTGTTGATGTTCGAATTCTTCTTCCTGGTGTACCTGAGAATCCAGAGAATACACTTAACGCAAAATCACAACTGATTGTTACGTATGCCGCACATTCATATTACGAACCAATGCTTCGTGCTGGTGTAAAGATTTATGAATACCAAAAAAGTTTTCTTCATTCCAAAACAATGGTTATCGATGACGAGTGGTCAACAGTAGGCAGCTTCAACCTAGACAGTCTCAGCTTCTGGTACAACTACGAAGCCAATATCGTAAGCACCGATCAGGAGTCAGCCCAAACGATCAAAGATCATTTTTTTGAGGACTTAAAGCAATCAACCGAAGTCAAACTTGAAACCTGGATCAAACGCCCTCTGTACCAGAAGATTCGAGAGTTTCTGGTCATGCCACTGAGACGGTTCCTTTAGATTTGTATTTTGGGCCTGTTTTTGCTATATTTTCGAAACAACATAACTTACTTTGGCTACTCAAACCGTACGAATCAACCATCAAATTAAGGCACCTGAACTCCGGGTAGTTGGCGAAAACGCTGAAAACTACGGGGTTATTTCGCTTGGTGAAGCACTTAAGAAAGCTGAGGAACTTGGCCTTGATCTTATTGAGATCTCCCCTAACGCCGTACCACCAGTTGCAAAAATCATGGATTATGGTAAATTCCAGTACGACGCAAACAAGAAGATCAAGCTCGCTAAAACCAAGTCCCACACCGTAGAAACAAAGAATGTGCAGATAAAGGTGGGTACCGGGGAGCATGATCTCGATCTTAAGGCTAAGAAAGTCTCTGAATGGCTTCGTGAAGGTCATCGGGTCAAAATCGACCTGTTTTTGCCCGGCAGAACCAAGTATATGGACTTCAATTTCCTCAAAGAGCGTCTCGGCCGTATTCTCAAGCTCGTTACTGAGGAGTATAAGGTTGCTGATGAAGCAAAGAAGAGCCTCAAGGGTATCACCACCGTTATCGAGCGAGTGACGAAGTAAACCAACATGAAGACAAACAAATCATTTTTAAAACGACTTAAAGTTACCCGAACAGGTAAGATTTTGGGCCGCAAGCCGGGCAAAAATCATTTCAATGCTCGGGCAACTCGACGAAGCCAACTCCAAGGAAAACGATTGGCTGCCTTCACAATGAATAACAAGGCCAAAAGTCGTTACCTCATCAATTCCTAAATTTAAATACCATGACACGAGTAAAGAAAGGCGTTAATGCGCTCAAAACAAGACGAAATATTCTCAAACAGGTAAAAGGTTATCGACATGGCCGAAGCTCGAAAGAACGACAGGCTTATGAGGCAATCTCTCACGCTGGAACATACGCCTTCGCCCACCGACGAGACAAGAAGGGTGACTTCCGAAGACTTTGGAATGTCAGACTCAACTCAGCACTTCGAGAAAACGGTACCACATACAGCAAGTTTATCGGAGCAATGAAGAAGAAAGGAAATGTTCTCAACCGAAAAATGCTTTCTGAAATTGCCGACAATAGCCCAGAGACATTCAAGAGAATCGTAGCGAGCGTAAAATAAAACTTAAAAAACCACCCTGAGATTTTCAAGGGGTGGTTTTTTGATATAAAAGAAAACCCCGTCAAAAGACGGGGTGTTCACTTGCACTTCAGTCATGATGACAGCGTCATTCACTGTCATTGCTGACCTCATGCCGGCGCCCCTCTCGTCGACCCTCGTCCACTCGGTCTGCCGCAAAACTGGCAATCTCAGTAGCCAATCCCGGGTTCGAGAGAAGTGCGTCAGAGAGAGACATTCCTGGGTTGATCTC
>DATGWK010000102.1:0-1507 GCA_035299525.1 Candidatus Nanoarchaeia archaeon | reverse complement strand
ATCTTGTATGAGTTTTTAGGAGAAAACCATCGTGACTTCCAGTCTCGAATTACTCCCAATCTATGTGCGTATGGATGGACTCGATGTGACATATTATTTATTTTTGGTTCGCTTTGCGGGCGCCTTAATGTGTGAAGTCTTTGTTTCTGCCGCAACATCCCTTGCTGCATGCTTTACTTCTTTTGCTTCAACGTCCCCTTTTACAGGAGCCTTTGCCTTTTTTGGCTTTGACTCAATCTTTGCTTCAGCGCCCTTCACGCCATCTTTCTCCATGAGAGAAACAAATACGTGACTTGTTCGCTTTCGCATTCGGAATGCTCGACCACGTGACATTGGAAGTCGTCGATACAAAATCTGACCACCGTCTACTGTGATCTTTTCTACAACAAGAGCGTCTGTATTCAAACCCTGACTCTTTGCATTAGCAACTGCAGATTCAATAAGCTTAATGATTTCTGCAGAAGCTCGCTTGTTAGCAAACTTAAGAGTTGTGAGAGCTTGATTTACTTTCTTACCTCGAACAAGGTCAGCGAGAAGTCGCACCTTTCGTGGTGATTGTCGGTATGTATTAAGTTTTGCCGTTGCTGTATTCATATGAAAAATTATTTCTTAGCAGCATCACCAGCAGTCTTAGCTGATTGTGCAGCAGCAATTTCAGCTTCCTTTTTCTTCATTTCAAGCTCCTTCTGCATCTTACCTCCGTGTCGGATAAACTTTCGTGTAACTGAGAATTCACCGAGTCGATGACCAACCATGTCTTCGTTTACGAGGACAGGAACATGCTCTCGGCCGTTATGTACGCCGAAAGTAAAACCGACCATTTCTGGAGCGATCATAGAGTCTCGTGCCCATGTCTTAATAACCCCAGCTTCTGTCGACTTTTTGCCGGCAATTTTAAGCAAGAGCTTTTCGTATACGTATGGTCCTTTTTTACTTGATCGTGACATTGATGTGTATCTTTTTTATCGAAGCTTGTCCCCGCGAAAGCTGGGATTTAAACAAAAAATCCTGTCCCACTTCGCCGTTGGCTACTCGTGACAGGCCCACATGCTGGTAAGGCACCTAGGGCGCGCTAACTATTGCGTTGCACTATATTAGCAGATAGTGGATTTTGGTCAAGAATATCGCCTACCCGGCGAGGGTTTGGACAGCATTCTTTCCGGGTACGCTCAATTTCTACTGAAATTTCGCTCGGTCCTCGGCCCGTCGGCCTGCGGAACCCCTTCAAGAACGCTATCCGGAAAAAGAATACGATGCATACAAAAAACCGCCCATTTCTGAGCGGTTTTTCTTTTTAAAATTATTGTTCCTTACCTTTCTTTCCAACCTTTCTTCGAGAAACAATGAAGACGTTAGAGTATTTCTTAGGTGTTCGTGACTTCTGACCCTTACCTGTAGGACGACCAGTTCGTGTCATCGCGCGTCGTCGGCCTCGGCCCTGTCGGCCCTCACCTCCACCGTGTGGATGATCCACAGGGTTCATGGCAGTACCTCGAACTGTAGGTCG
>DATGWK010000101.1:0-1934 GCA_035299525.1 Candidatus Nanoarchaeia archaeon | reverse complement strand
CACCGGCTTAGGAAGAGTAATCTTCCAGGGGCCACCCAATCACCTCCCGTTTCACTAGCCTTCACCGGCGAAATGAAACGGGAGTTTTCTTTTGTCTTAATTTCTCATATATACTTTAGATATGTCCAAGTCCGATTTTTCCGCAATTCTTGAGAATCCATCTCATCATGCGTATTTAATCATTGGAAATATTGAGGCTAACTACGAAACACTTCGGCTTACTATTCGACAACAAGTTGCTCAGGGGATACTCGAAGCGTCTGATATATGGTCTCGACAGTTTGAAAATTTAAACATTGATGATGCTCGCGAGATTAAAGAGGTCCAAAGTACAAAACCAATAGGTGAGCGTCGCGTCGTTCTTTTTTCCCTGCAAACTATTCAAAGTGAAGCCCAGAATTCGCTACTTAAATTATTCGAAGATCCGTTATCTGACACGGTTTCGATCGTATGTGCTGTGAATAGTGAAATGTTTCTGCCAACGGTTCTTTCTCGATTTAATATCGTTCACTCAGGCCGGGACGAGAATGATGGGCAAGATAAAACAATTTCAAAATTCCTTTCTGGCAGTATTAAAACTCGCTTTGAAATAGTTGAATCTATTGTGAATGAAAAAGACAAAGTTCAAGCTGAAAAGTTTTTGAATACACTTGAACAGGTACTTCATGAGAAATCTATACAAAAAAGTAACAGTCAGGTTTTCGAGGATATTTTTGCAGCACGTCGATTTCTTCGAAGTCGTGCACCATCGCTCAAAATGATTTTTGAAAATCTGTGTGGTATTGTTCCAGTAATAAAGTAATGACACTTGCAACACACATGGTTGTTGGCGCAGCCGCCGCAAAGGTTCTCTCAAGTCATCCTGTCGAAGCGTTTGTTATTGGTTGGATTTCTCATTACATTCTGGACTCTGTTGTGCACTGGGACTACCCCCTCAGTATTACTGGTGGGCAAGAACATGCACCACTTAATATTCGTGAGGCGTCAAAAAAGCTTATTGCCTATGATGTTGGGAAAGTTCTAATCGATGTGATCCTCGGTGCGATAATGATTTATGTATTGAGTAAAAATTTCAGCCCAGATAACGTTCATCTTCTTGTTGCGGGCGCGCTTGGTGCAACAATTCCAGATTTTCTCCAATTTTTGTACGGAGTATTTAAGGTTCGGATCCTTGCGATTCTTCAAGATTTTCATAATTTCATGCATGCAGAGCGAACACTCAAGGGTCGGCCGATTGTTGGTATAGCGGCACAAATCTGTGTAATTCTCATTGCTACATACTTTTTTGCTGCACAGTTGTGATTTTTCCCTCCTCTCTGCTAGAATTCATGTATGGCATATAATTTTTCTGATCTAAAAAAGCGAGTAAAAGATGTTGAAAATTGGCTTTCTAAGGAATACACCGGTATTCGAACAGGTCGTGCAACACCCTCTATTCTCGACAACGTAAGGGTAGAATCATACGGTAGCATGATGCCAATTAGCCAAGTTGCAAGCATTACAAGTGAGGGTGCGAAATCTCTCCGTGTTGTTCCATGGGATACCGCCATGAACAAGGTCATTGAAAAGGCTATCGTGGAGGCAAATCTTGGACTTTCTGTCTCTGTTGATGAAAAGGGTGTTCGAGTCATGTTCCCAGATCTCACTGCGGAACGACGACAGTCTCTCATTAAGCTTTCAAAGCAAAAGCTTGAAGATGCTCGCATTTCTCTCCGAAAAGAGCGCGATTTGACATGGGACGATATCCAGAAAAAGGAAGAAGATGGTTCGGTTACTGAAGACGAAAAATTCCGTTTGAAGAATGAAATGCAGAAGATTGTTGATGAAACAGGGAAAAAACTCCAAGAGTTTGCAGATAAAAAGGAGCAAGAAATGAACAGCTAATGGCAATTATTCTCTTTGTAATTATTCTCGCAATACTTATTCTCGTCCAC
>DATGWK010000100.1:0-3602 GCA_035299525.1 Candidatus Nanoarchaeia archaeon | reverse complement strand
TGTTTCCGTAAAGGAATACAAAATACAAGACGATAAGAGAATTAGAACTTTACAGCGACTGGTTCGCGAGCCGCTTCGTTATCACCGAGATCAAAGAGATCCATCTTTGTGAACTTAAAGATGCTCGCAATGATGTTGCCTGGGAACACCTCGATGGCAGTGTTGAGATCTCGAACGTTTGCGTTATAGAAACGTCGTGCGGCCTGAACCTTGTTTTCTGTATCAGAGAGTTCTGTTTGGAGTGCGAGGAAATTCTGATTCGCTTTGAGTTCTGGATACGCTTCAGCAATTGCAAAAACAGATTTGAGAGCACCAGTAAGCATATTTTCTGCCTGACCTTTTTCTGCTGTACCACTTGCCTGCATAGCTTGTGCACGAGCCTGGGTCACTTTCTCAAATGCTGTTGATTCGTGCGCAGCGTAACCCTTAACAGTACTTACAAGGTTTGGAATGAGGTCGTATCGGCGCTTAAGTTGCACGTCGATATCTGCCCATGCTTCCTTTGTTCGATTTACCTTGCGAACAAAGTTGTTGTACATGAACACCAACGCACCAACAATGACAACAAGAACAATTAAGATAATCCACAACATGTTTTTTAATTTAATTTTATTACGACTAGTGAGGAGCGCATGAAAGCCTCCTTTCATGACGTCCGAACGAAGACGGAACAAAGGGTGACCCCTTTATGGGGTGATTATATCACGCCTAGTAATGATTTATTTGGTCTTAGAAACAGGTGTGAAACCAAATTTTTTGGGATCTTTATCAATTTCTTTTTTAAGTGATAAAAAAATCTCCCCTAGGGCTGGCGGATTAACCATCACCGTAAGCATGTGGTCTTCAATTACTGGGTCGACCTTCGCGCTCGTAAAAGTCTTAAAGAACGTTATTGCAAACGATCCATCATCCCCCTTACCGAGCACCACCCTTTTGGCGGTTCCCGGATAGATTCCGGAACGCGAAACCTTCATTTTTGACATTGCAAATAAGACTAACTAGTAATCCATTCCTCCGCCCATTCCTGGAGCAACCTTGTCTTCTTTTGGTTCTTCAGCAATAGCAACTTCTGTCGTAAGGAGAATAGATGCAGCAGATGATGCTTTCTCAAGTGCAGTACGAGTCACTTTCACTGGATCAATAATTCCCTTTTCGAGCATGTTCTTTTCAATCGTATCCGTAGAAGCGTTGTAGCCAGCGCTTGTTTCAATAGATTCCATAACCTTGTTTACGATTACTGAACCATCATCTTTACCAGCATTAATTGCGATTTGCTTGAGTGGAGCCTCGAGTGCTTTGAGAATAATTTCAAAACCAAGCCT
The DNA here is from genome assembly GCA_035299525.1 of Candidatus Nanoarchaeia archaeon. Taxonomy (GTDB): domain Bacteria; phylum Patescibacteriota; class Minisyncoccia; order Phycocordibacterales; family DATGWK01; genus JAHFLV01. Next base: position 2,280 of record DATGWK010000100.1, on the reverse strand, counting down.
GCTTTCTTGTTGAGTCATGAGTTCGCCAGCATCTTTGATTTTCTTTGCTGCACGAATAAGCGCAGAACCACCACCAGCAACAATTCCTTCTTCGATTGCAGCCTTTGTCGCATTCACCGCATCTTCGATCTTCAATTTGAGATATTTCATCTCAGTTTCTGTTGCGGCACCAACTCTGATTACCGCCACGCCGCCAGAAAGTTTCGCGATTCGTTCTTCAATCTTTTCTTTATCAAATTTTGATTTAGTATTTTCTGCCTGAGTCTTTAAGTTTGCGATTCGAGCAGCAAGTTCACCTTTTTTGCTTTTACCACCAAGAATCACTGTCTTATCTTTTGTAGAAATAATTTTGTTTGCCCGACCGAGGTCAGAGAGTTCCATCTTTTCGAAACTAGTTCCTTCGATATTTGCAAGCACTCGTCCGCCAACCGTTGCACCAATATCCATAAGCAATTCGAGCTTTCGATCACCGTGACCTGGAGCTTTGATTGCAAGAATATTAAACCCGCCACGAAGTTTGTTGAGTACAAAGGTGGTAAGCGCTTCACCATCAACATCATCGGCAATAATTACAAGCTCTTTCTTTCCACTTTGAGCGATCTTTTCGAGGAGCGGAAGGATTTCTTTGATAGAAGAAATCTTTTTGTCGGTAAGAAGAACTGGAACATCAGTATATTCAGCCTCCATACGCTCTGGATTGGTAATCATGTACGCAGAAACGTAACCCTTATCAATTTCCATTCCTTCAACAACGTCAGAATCAATTCCGATAGACTGAGATTCTTCTACGGTTACCACGCCATCTTTACCAACTTTCTCAATAGTCGTTGCAATGATTGTACCGATTTCTTCTGATTCAGCAGAAATGGTTGCGACTTGTTGGATTTCTTCTTTGGTCTTGATTGGTTTTGCAATCGACTTAAGCGCGGCAAGAGCTTCTGCAGTTGCCTTCTCAATTCCAGCTCGGAGCTGCATTGCATTCACGCCCATAGTTGTGTGCTTCATTCCTTCGTTCACAATTGCTTGGAACAACACAATTGAGGTTGTTGTACCGTCGCCAGCAATATCATTTGTTTGAGTCGCAACTTTCTTTGCAATTTCAACACCCATGTTCTCAAATTTATCTTTGAGACTAATTTCATTTGCAATAGAAACACCGTCATTCGTAATGGTTGGACCGCCGTATGTTTTTTCGAACACAACATTGCGTCCTCGTGGACCAATCGTGATTTTTACAACGTCTGCAACAGTATCAATACCTTTCTTGAGTGATTTTCGGGCGTCTTCGTTGAATTTAATGATTTTGCTCATGGCTGTATATTCTTTTTTCTATTAATTACTTAACGATTGCGAGAATACTGTCTTCCTTCAATATATAGAGGGATTGATCACCTGTTTTTACTTCATCAAAACCATATTTAGAAAAAATAACCGTATCACCAACTTTTACCTTGAGTGGAACAATTTTGCCGTCTTCGTATCGTCCTTCACCAACCGCAAGCACCTCACCTTGTTCCGGCTGCTCTTTATTCACGGTATCGGGCATAATGATTCCAAAATTGTTTTTATTTTTATCTTCTTCAGCAAAAAAGGGTTTGATGAGAACTCGATCACCAAGTGGTTGTATTTTTGAATTATTTTTTGGCGTTGATTGAGAATTTTTAGAAACTGGCTTTGAAGCAGAACCTTTTTTCTTGTTTTTCATCTGTAAAGAAAATTATTTCTAAAGTTGGCAGAAGTATTACACAAAACGACTAACGACTTCAACAAAAAAATATGGTAAAAAAAACAACCCATATCAAGTTGTCGCACTCACAAAAAATAAGACAAGAACGGTCTGAGATTTGCCTATTTTTGAGGACCGGGTATACTACTGGAAATGGCGTTTTTCATTAGTTCGGTTTTACCGATAATTCACATTATCCTCTCAGTTCTCCTTGTTGGAGCGATCCTACTCCAAAGATCTGAAGCGGGACTTGGCGCCGGTTTCGGAGGCGACGGCTTTTCTGCTGGCTTCCATGAACGACGAGGCTTCGAGAAATACCTCTTTTACGGCACGATGGTTATTGCTGCTCTTTTCGCCATTTTGGCCCTTATTTCTCTCTTCTTCCAATAGAAGATACGCGACTTGAACTTGTGTCCTAACTCATTGTGAACCCCAATAGTCAAATAACTTCAAACCCAAAGCGTGGACGATTCCTCGAAACGTTGTACAAAGTAACTCACGCATTCTCTCTTACTGAAAAAGTAGTGTTTTTCACGCTTCTTATTGTTGCAATT
>DATGWK010000099.1:0-2086 GCA_035299525.1 Candidatus Nanoarchaeia archaeon | reverse complement strand
AACTAAACCCCCTACCCGACTCCTCGATTTGGCGTGAGCTCAAACCGATATCAAAAAGAAATTTATCTGCTTCACTGAACCCAAAGGAATGAAGAACCTGATCAACATTTCTAAAGTTTCCCAATGCTAGAAACAATTGTTTTGGATTTGTAGAAACCTGTTCAAGGTTTCTTTTTGCTTGAGCAAGCGAATTTTCATCTCGATCAATTCCGACAATTGTTACTTCAGCACCAAACTGTTTTGCCACTTCAACACTGTGTCCCCCATCACCCAATGTGCAGTCGACAAAGGTGTCGCCGCTTTGGATATTCAAACCATCAATTGTTTCTTTCAGAAGAACACTTGTATGTGTCATGTTAGAGTGCGCCGATTTCACCAAGTTTCTCCGCGAGTTTATCAGCTTGTTTTTCTACTCGCTTCTTGTAGTCATCCCAACGTGCACTGTCCCAAATTTCCACTCGATTGTGGACTCCAGCGAACACTGCTTTATCAGAAAGACTTGCAAACTTTTTTAGAAAATCTGGAATCAAGATTCTGCCGATTGAATCGACTTCGACTTCGACTGCACCTGCAAGCATAAAACGATTGAAGCTTCTGGTGTCAGCCTGACCAATTCCGAGATTACCCAACTTCGCAGCAACTTGTTCCCATTCTTTAATTGCGTAGAGAAAGATGCAATTATCGAGACCGTGAGTGACGACTACTGTTTTACCAACCACCTTTCGGAATTTCGCTGGCAAAGAGATTCGATTCTTCTCATCAATAGTATGTGTGTACTCACCGATCAACATTGAGATTTTAATTACCACTTATTCCCACTTGAATAGAATTATATAGCACTTAACCCCACTCCGATACAGTCTTATCCACAAATTTTTTATAGAAAAAAAATAAATGTATTATTCTTTTTTTTATTCAAAAACACTGTCAATTGACAGTGTTGATTAAAATCATTATTTTATTTTTTGACCTTGACAGCTTTTTCGAAAATCAAAAACGCCCCGACGGGGCGTTTTCTAATCTTGTTTTGGTCTGAGTGTCGGGAAGAGAATCACCTCTCGAATGTTCTTTGTATCAGTGAGAAGCATTGTGAGTCGATCAATACTGATTGCTGATCCACCGGCCGGGGGCATGCCGTGTTCCATTGCTTCAATATATCCTTCATCGTTTGGTTGTGCCTCCTTGTCACCTTGTGCTTTATTCTTTTCTTGGGCTTCGAATCGTTTCCGTTGTTCGATCGGATCATTCAGCTCAGAGAATGCATTTACTAATTCGAAACCACCAATCACGAGCTGGAAACGGTCAATAATTTTTCCGTCGCTTCCCTCTTTATGTTTAGCCAGTGGGGAAAATGCTGTTGGATATTCAGTGATAAATGTTGGCTGAATTAATTTTGGTCGTGCAACTTTTTTGTAAATATTGTCGAGTACCTTATGGACTAAATCACCACGATCAACAGTTACACCAAGCTCTCGTGCTTTCGATGCCGCCTCATCAAGAGTCACTGTGAATGGATCGATGTCAGCGTATTGCTCAAGCAACTTTTTGAAAGTGATAACTTCGAACTTCTTTCCGAAATCGATTTCTTTATCATCAAACTTCACAACGGTAGTTCCCATTACTTTTTTCACAACAGATTTAATTACTTTTTCTGTGAGCGCACGAATTTTCTTTGCATCCGCAAACGCTTCGTAATACTCAATAGTTGTAAATTCAGGATTGTGTGTAACATCAATTCCTTCATTTCGGAAAAGTCGTCCGATTTCGTATACCTTTGGAAAGCCGGCAACCAAAAGCTCTTTCAAAAAAAGTTCTGGCGCGATTCGCAAATACATATCAATATCGAGCGCATTGTGATGAGTCCTGAATGGTTCGGCTGATGCACCACCCGCAACAGCTTGGAGGATTGGCGTCTCGACTTCGAGATACCCTTCTTTGTCAAAGACTTTTCGAATTTCTGTAACTATGTTTGACCGAATGATGAAACGTTTTTTTACATCTGGAGATGAAATGATATCGAGGTATCGTTTTCGGAATCGCTCATCGACATCCTGAAGACCGTGCCACTTTTCGGGAAGCGGTAGCA
>DATGWK010000098.1:0-5720 GCA_035299525.1 Candidatus Nanoarchaeia archaeon | reverse complement strand
GAGAAAGATTATATCGGAACAGGGATTACTTGCTGGATTGATGAAACTTAACGAACTCTCCAATAAATATGGAGACGATGTGCTGGCTAAGGTATTTCCTAACGTCCGTGCATTAACTGGTACTTTGTCTTTACTCGGTGATCGTTTAAAAGACAATATCGGTATATTTGATCGGGTGAAGAACTCATCTGGTGATATGGATAAAGCATTTGAAGCTGCAACACAAACATTGCAGTATAAGTGGAATCAAGCTCTGGCTGGAAGTAAGGCAGCTATGATTGAACTTACGGATGCTTTCAAAGCAACACTAATCCCAATATTTGAAAAATTATCAAGTGTATTTTCTGGATTGGCTAAATGGGTGGACAGCCTGACCGATACAGAAAAGAAACTTTTGTTTTATACGCTGGCAGTCGCAGCAGCAGTAGGTCCGTTTGCTATCGGTTTGACTGTAGCTGCTCGTGTATTGTCTGTAGTTATATCTGTTGTTAAGGCCCTGACAGTTGAGTTTACTTTACTCACTGCTGCTATGAAAGCAAATCCTTGGGGCTGGGCTGCAATGGGTGTGACATTGCTTATTTCTGGTCTGACCATATTATATAAAAACTATCAGGATAACAGGAGAGCATCTGAAAGTTATGAAGATTCATTAAAGAAATTAGGTGGAACACAGGCTGATTTCTATAAAAATATTGTAGGGGAAACTCAAAAGATTTCCACCTTATTTGACATGTTGAAAAAAACCAATGAAGGAACCAAGACCAGAAAAGCTTTGATTGATACAATTAACCAGAGCTATGGTTCTTATTTGTCAAACTTACTTTCTGAGAAATCTACTTTACAGGATATTGAAAAAGCACAAAGGCAAGCTAATGCTGCTGCCCGTGATGCTGTTGCTGAAAAATTCAAGAATGAAAAAATCAATGCTATTCTTGAACAGCAGATTAAAAGAGAACAAGAACTTCTCGGCAAATTTGCTACAGAAGAAATGCCTATGGATATGTGGGCTGCACAGCTTGAAGACTTCGGTAAGAAGTATATAACTACTATTTCCGAGATCAACGGCAAACAGGTCAAAAACACAGTACATATCGGAGACATGGAATCATCCAAGCAAATGGATGAGTTTATTGAAAAGACTAAGACTTCTTCCAGAGAAGTTATTGGTACTTTCGATAAGATTATTAAGATGAGGCAGAAGGATAATGCAGAGATCGAATCCACTATTAAACTGTATGACAAGTATGCTACAGTAGCGAAGAAAACCCCTACACAAGTAAAGACCCCAACATCTTCACTTGATATAAAAGCATTTGAGGCTGTTGAGAAAGCTATGAATGATCTTGCTGCTGGTGAGAAATACATCGCTATCATGACGGAAGTTATGGGTGATGCTTTCGATGCAACTACAGCTAAGATAAACTTATACAAGAATGTACTTGAACAATTAGTTAAAGCTGGTCAGGATGCTTCGAGTAAAACTGTACAAATTGTAATTGAAAAGCTCAAAGGTGTTGATACTGTAGCTGCAACTATCAAGAAGGTTTCCAGAGACCTCACCGAAGAATTGACCACCATTGATAATGTGGTTGAAGCTACAGGAGGTACATTTACCAAGACAGAACAATACCTTGATGCTTATACCAAGGCATTGGAAAAATTAGGAAGAAAAGGTATTACTTCCGGGGAAGTTGTAGAAGCTTATAAAAAGGAAGTTGCTGCTCTCAATAAAGAAATCATGAACACTGGTCCACTTATCCAGTATGGAAAAGACATGGACTGGATTGTAAAGCAGAAAGATATTTATGGTGCTGCTTTCGATGGTGTTTCAGCTTCTATTGATGCCCAGATGCGTTTATTAGAAGCATATACATCTGACACTATTCCAGATGCCGAACAGGGTGTTAAAGAACTTACTGAGGACCTTAAAAAGATGCTCGAACCTATGAAAAAGGTTAACGAGCTTAAACAATGGGCTGGTGTTGTTGGTGAACTTGCATCAAGTTTAAATGGATTAGCAAGTGCTGCTGGTGGTAATGAAGCTATTGAAATGATGGCTAATATGGCTGGTGGTGTTCAGACTGTTATATCCAGTATGGCAAGATTGAAAGAAATCAATGAGCAGGTTAAAGCTGGATTGATTACTACTGCACAAGCTGCTACGGCTGCATGGGCTGCAATGCTTGGTATCATTGGTGTTGTTGTTATGGCTCTTAGTGCTATTGTAAAAGTGCTTAACCAGATACTTGAAAAACCAAGAAAGGTAACAGCACTTGAAATATTTAATAAACAACTTGACCTATCCATTGATAAATTGAAATTCATCAAAGGTATCATGGATAGTGGTCTTGCTGGTGGTAAGAATTATGGTGGTGATGTAACTGCTGAACTTGCCAGAGCAGAAGAAAAAGTTAAAAGCACATTTGGGACTACGGACCTTGATGCTCTTGCAAAATATCGTGAAGAAGTAAAAGGTGTTCTCGGTCAGTTGAATGAATGGAAAGACGGGGCTGAGAACAAAACTATGAAAAGGATATGGGAGGATGAAATCAAGAAATATGAAGCTGTTGCTGGTCTTATTGACAACTATGTTGAATTGCAGAAGATGTCTAAAGAATATACAGATGAACAGATTGAGAAAGAAAAGGAACTTGCTCAGGCTCGTATAGATGCTCTCGAAGCTGCACAAGAAGCTTTGAACAAACAAACATTCACTGATCCGGGTTCTATGTCGGCAGCAATTGTAGATGCTTTCACTTCTGGTATGCAGGAAGCAGTTGATAAGGGGATTAAGCCTATGTTTGATTTTGCTAAATCAATCAAGGACATTCTTCGTAATGCAATCATCCAATCTATGTCTTTGGTTGTTCTTGAACCTGCAATGAAAAAACTGCAACAAGCGATAGCAAAAGACATGCAGGGAAATGTTACCGAAATGGAAAACAATATCAAAGCTAACCAGAAATTGATTGAGCAATTCAATCAGATGAAAGTTGGTGCTGATGCTGCCTCTGCTGCATTCTTAGATAATTTGATTGCTCAGTCGAATGCTATCATCGAAGCAAACAAACAAAACACCGACCAACCCGGAATTCAAAACTCAGACAAGTTTATAAAAGAATTTGTCGATGAAGCAAACAAATATGCGAAAGCTGTTGATGATGCTTTGGCTACAGCAGGTCTTGGCTTTGAATCAAGTGTTTTTAAACCGGGTGATGCTGGCTGGGTAGATCAAGATTTCTTGGATATGAAAGCTCGTGTTTCTGATGCTTTCAGTTCTGGTATTGAAGAAGGTTTGAAAAACGGAGAACCATTTGCAGAAGTGTACGGAAAGACATTCAAGGATATAATCAAGAATGAATTGATTTCTGCAATGTCTGTTAAGTTATTAAAGCCTATGCTTGATGATTTAGCTGGTAATGTTGGTTCTTTGATAAACAATCCTTACAATACAACTGAAAAAGGATTCAATCAAAACGTGCTTCCATATATCCAGAAAGAGTATGGTGCTGACTCAGACTTTGCAAAGAAGTTCAAAACAAACTATGATCTTATTCAAAAAGCAATTGCTTCTTTACAAGAAACTGTAACCGAAACAATTCCTAATGAAATCATGGAAGCCTTTGCATCGTCAGTTTCCAATGGTATCGCACAAGGTTTGGCTGATGGAAAATCGTTCACTGAAACATGGAACACATCGCTCAAAGATTCTTTAAAGAAAGCTTTGATTGATGCGATGAGTGCTAAGATGTTGCAGCCAATGATTGACAAAATGACCAAGAGAGTTACTGATCTTACGGGAGATCAGAGATTACTCCAAACTGGTGGTTCTGGTCTTGCTCAACAGGTAATGAAAGAATTTGGTCAGGGTTCAGCTTTTGCTAAGGAATTTCAGGCCAACTATGAATATATCCGTAAAGCAATCTCAACATTGCAAGACGGTGCGGAAGAAGTTACATCGAAGATTCAGACCGATTTTGCTTCGGCTATCAGTAGCGGTATTGAAGCAGGTATGAAGAACGGAACTCCATTCGCTCAGGCTTTCGCTAATACATTCAACGATGCTCTTAAAAACGCAATCATAGCTACGATGAGCGCAAAACTCTTACAACCTATGATTGATGCGATGTCCAAGGATGTTGCTGCAACTTTGGAAAGCCCTGAGTTCATGAGAAGCGGAGCAAACCAAGCTGGTGTAGTTCAGTCCATGATTAAGAACAAGTATGGTGCTGGTTCTGATTTCTATAAAAAGTTCCAGAGTAACTATGAAGCAATTCAACAAGTAGTAAACTCTGTATCACTTCCCGGAACCGAACAAAAAGGTATGGAAGGTGCGATTAAAGGAGTGACCGAAGAAACCGCAGGACTTATCGCAGGACAATTCAATGCGCTTCGTGTAACTGCTCTTAAAATTGAAAAGAACACAGCAGAAACCGCATCAAACACCAGAGAAATAAAAGAGTACATGAAAAGACAGACAAGCGGTAATATAATGAGAGAAAACGGTTGGTAAAATTGAACAGCTATGGCAGATATGACAATAGATTATATTCCAATAACCCAATGGGGATTCACATTAAATGATGTTCAGGGGGATCAGGATGGTCCTGCCCTGAAACATCCTTATGTTTTTAATTGGAATGACAGACATGGTGTTGATATTGATTTGGATACTGCTTTTCTGGAACCACTGGATATGCAGCTTACTTTTGTTATCATAGCAAGCACATTTGCTCAGTACAGGTCCAGACTCAATTCGTTCAAGGCTCAAATGAGAAAACCGGGACTTCATGTTATCAAGTTTCCCAATGCAGGTGATCCCCCTTACTTCTGCTTCCAGAGTGATGTGATTCGTGTGGAACCCATTACTGGTCGTGGAAGTACAAGGATCGCTTCAAAGGTTTATGTTAATTTGACAGTACCCTATCCTGTAGGCAGGTTCTTCCAGATTACATCTACAGGTGTGTCCTTTAGAATCTCCTGTAATTCTCCAATGCTTATTGATTGGGGTGATGGTACTTCACGTTTTGTTGAGGGAACGAATGTCCTTGTGTCTCGAAATTTTTCAACTTTTTCATACGTAGGAATTCTGGGTAATATAGAAGACATAACAAACCTTAGCAGCATCGTAGGGATGACTGAGATTGTAGAGGTGTAAGATGGCTGTAAAAAATATCGTAATCAAACGAGGAAACAACATTATTGCTTCTGTTCCTCCCACTTCCATGAGCTTGACAGAAAAGGTTATGGGTGGTGGTGTTATCACTGCATCGTTCACATATCATCAAGCTTTTGCTTTCATGATCGGGGACTTCATCGAAATCTCCAATGTGACGTTTAAACTCAACGTGCTTCCAAAAGTAACAAAGGAAAGTACGAACAAGTATATTTATGATTGTGTGTTCGAGGACCAGTTCTTTGATCTGGGTAAAACTGAATTCATGGTTATTGGTGATGTTGAGTTTGACCTTGTAGGTGATTTGATGACATTCGTCCAATTACTTGTTCAGAATTTAAACCGTACCGGGTCTGGATGGACTGTAGGGTCTGTTCAAGATTCTACTGCAAAGAACATTCACTTTAGTTGTGAGAACTGTCTTTCTGTTGCTCAGAAATTATGTTCTCAGGAAAACTTTGATTGTGAAATGTATCTTGTTGGTAAGCAGATAAACTTTCATTCATTTGGAACTGTAACTGGTCACGTTCTGAAATACGGATAC
>DATGWK010000097.1:0-1610 GCA_035299525.1 Candidatus Nanoarchaeia archaeon | reverse complement strand
CCTGCTCTTTTTGAGATTTTTGAATAAGCCAGCATTAACACCGCCATCGTGGGTATTCGGTCCAGTCTGGACGATACTCTATGTATTGATGGGAGTTGCTTTGTTTTTTGTGTGGAATGAGGGATGGAATAGAGGGGGTGTGAGAATTGCCGTGTCTGTATTCGGGGTTCAATTGGTTTTGAACACGGCATGGTCACTTATTTTCTTTGGGGCAAAGAATCCCGGCGCAGCACTTATTGAGATTGTGCTTTTGTGGATCTCGATTTTGTTTACGATCATTCTTTTTTCAAAAATCTCAAAAAGAGCAGGGGTATTACTTGTGCCGTACATTGTTTGGGTTAGTTTCGCTGCATATTTAAACTATGGAATTTGGACTCTCAACTAACATTACGGATGTAATCGGCCTGTTTATTTTTCTGGCGGGTTTTGTTATTCGGCTCGGAGCTGTCACCGTTATTGATCTTCATGGATTTCTTGGTAGGAAGTCTTCGTACTGGACTGAGGCAACAACTCGTACTCACAAGGTAACAAAGCCAATGATTTGGTCGGGAATAATCCTTGCCATAATCGGCGGGTTGGTTTTGTACCGATCAGAAGATGTTTCTGGTATTCCACTCATTCACGCAATCATTGCTCTCGTTCTCATTCTAAACGGTCTATTTCTTTCTTTTAGCGTAAGTCCGTATTTATTGAGGCGAGAAAAAGAGGGTCGTTCGACAGAACTCCTTCCACGGTCATGGCAAAGGAAGATCATGATTAGCCTTATTTTTTCAGATATTGGCTGGTGGTTTGGACTTTTGCTCCTCGCATACTACCTTGTGGGTCGTTAATACAAAACTCGACCCAAACTTGCATTTTAGTCAACAGTGTTTCCGGCTTAATTTACTTTCTTGTGCCTATGGTAAAATAGTCCCATGAAAAAATTAATTATTGGGATAGTAATTATCATTATTTTGGCAGCAGGTGCTTTCTTCTTTTTTACCCGCAAGTCTGAGCCAGTAACTCCAGTTCAAACTGGTCCGGACACAACTACACCGACCACAACCCCCTCAATTCCAGTAAACAAGGATGAGCAAAGCATTGGCCAGTCTGTAGAAGGCCGTGACATCATTGCGTACCATTTCGGCACTGGTGATAAGGAACTCCTATTCGTTGGTGGTATTCACGGAGGGTACGAATGGAATACTGTTCTTACTGCATACAGTCTCGTGGACTATTTGAAAGCAGATCCTTCAATTGTTCCTGCTAACTTGAAGGTAACGGTAATTCCAGTGCTTAATCCGGATGGTTTGTTTGAAACAGTGGGTACAGAGGGTCGCTTTACTGCAGCTGATGTTCCGAAGGGAGCAGATGCGACTGTTTCTGGTCGGTTCAACGCAAATAATGTTGACCTCAATCGAAACTTTGATTGTGATTGGAAGGCAGAGGGAGTATGGCAAACAAAGAAAGTAAGTGGTGGTACTGCAGCATTTTCAGAACCTGAAAGCTTAGCTATTAAGAATTACATCGAAGCTAACGATCCTGAAGCTGTGGTCGTGTGGTACAGCTCAGCGGGCGGTGTATTTGCTTCAAATTGTCACAACGGCGTGCTTCCTGCAACAAACACCCTT
>DATGWK010000096.1:0-1663 GCA_035299525.1 Candidatus Nanoarchaeia archaeon | reverse complement strand
TAATCAAGAACTCCTTAGTTCTTCCATTCAGGTTCTTGGCTGCATCCGATGAAATAAAGAAAATGACTTCCAATGCTTCGGTACGAAAAGTCCTTGCTGCTATCAGCAAAGCTCTGGATATTTCAGCAGAAAACGTTCCTGTATTTGAAGGAGAAACCCTTGTGGTCCTTGACGTATCTGGTTCTATGACTCATAATGCCAATACTCTCGGAAACAAGTCTCCACATATTATCGGTGGTTTATTTGCAGCAATGATTGCAAAGAAAAACAACTCAGACTTTATGACCTTCGATGGTTCTGCAAGATACATTTCTTACAATCCATTGGATACGATTACTTCAATTGTTAGCAGGATTTCTTTCAATGGTGGAAGCACAGACTTTCATACCATTTTCAAAACTGCAAACAAAAAATATGACAGGGTTATAATTCTGTCCGATATGCAGGGCTGGGTTCAGGCAAGGGCAGCTAACGGTCCTTTCGCTGAATATAAAAGGAAGTTCAACGTCACTCCATACTTGTACTCTTTCGACTTGCAGAACTACGGTTCAATGCAGTTCCCAGAAAACAATGTATTTTGTGTAGCTGGTTTCTCTGATAAGATTTTTGACATCATGCAGCTTTTAGAACAAGACAAGAAAGCTTTGATTAACGAAATCAAAAAAGTAAAACTGTAATGGAAGACTACCTAATTGAAATTCTTGAATCTGATATTAAGCGCACGGGCGAACATAAACTTTCAAACGTGCAGCTTCTTATGATGCTGAAAAGTGCTAAGAACCGCAAAAAGCGGGATGAACAGAGACACATAGAAGATATGGCTGATGTTTGTAACGGAGTAAAACGTAATTATCATCATGGAAGTAGTTAAAAATTTTCTTACTAAATTTACCAACGGAGAGGAAAGGTATCAACAATCACAACTCTTCCACTCCGTTGTTTTAGCTTTACTATCTGGTGCTGACCCTACCTCAATAATCGACAAATTACTTACAGTTATAGACAGATTGAACGATGAAAATATTCGTCAATTGGCTCAACTTCGTAAAATGAAAATGGAAATAACAATAATAACAGATGCAAACAACTCAATCCTTGCGAAACTCCCTCGAACAGAAGAAGGGACAGAAAAGACAAATCCAAGCGAACATTAAACGTTATGAATCTGAGATTACTGAAAGTAAACGTAACCTTGTACGCCACGAACAAGCTCGTGAGATTATTAAAGAAGTTGGAAGAAAAACCATGCAACAATTGGAATTTCATATTTCTGAGATTACGTCTCTGGCTATGGAAGCGGTGTTCCCTGATCCTTATCAACTTAAAGTAGCATTTGTTGAGCGCAGAAACAAAACCGAATGTGATTTAGTTTTCCAGCGAGACGGATTCGAGACCAAACCATTAGAAGAAGCTGGTTTCGGTGCAGTCGATGTTGCTTCTTTTGCTCTACGTGTTGCATCATGGTCGATGCAAAATCCTCACTCCCGAAACGTTCTCATTCTTGATGAGCCGTTCAAACACCTGAAAGGTTTGGAAGCGAACAGACAGGTCCTTAAGATGATACATGAGATTTCCAAGAAGATGGGAATCCAGATCATCATGATCTCAGACGAAAGAATCCCCAGAGAAGACATTATCGAATTATCAGATCGTACATTTGAAA
>DATGWK010000095.1:0-3758 GCA_035299525.1 Candidatus Nanoarchaeia archaeon | reverse complement strand
ACCGCATCGATCATTCCTTGTTTGTTCATTTTTTAAAAATTATTTTTTAATAATCCTAAAAACTTTATTACGACAATCGAGGAACGGCGTGAAATCTATTTTCATGACGTTTGAACGAAGTCGGAACAAGGCGAAAAGCCTTATTCTTAGGACTTTTTAACTACCTATAATTATAGTATAAGGCGTTTTGGGCGCAATACGTGTCGTGTGGTCCAATATTTCGAACTTTTGGGGTAATTATCGAGCGTATTCTACAACTCGAGTTTCTCGAATGACGTTAACTTTGATTTCACCAGGGTACTTAAGCTCTTTTTCGATTTTTACGGCTATGTTGCGCGCCATTTCACGAGCCTGGATGTCGTTAACTTCACCAGGATGAACGAATACTCGGACTTCGCGGCCGGCCTGGAGGGCATATGATTTCTCAACGCCCTTAAAGGAGTTAGCCACAGCTTCGATTTCTGAGAGGCGCTTAAGGTAGTTTTCTACGGTATCTCGTCGAGCACCGGGGCGACCACCAGAAATTGCATCTGCAGTCTGCACGATGACAGATTCGATTGTTTCGTACGGATATTCTTCGTGATGAGCTTGCATTGCTTTGATGATTTCTTCACCAGCACCAAACTTTTGGAGAATTGTTCGGCCAATTTCTACATGAGAACCAGCAACTTCGTGATCGAGTGCCTTACCGATGTCATGGAGAAGGGCACCGGCCTTGGCAACTGCTACGTTTGCTCCGAGTTCGTCTGCAAGCATGCCAGCAATGTGTGCCATTTCGACTGAATGTTGCAATACGTTCTGTCCGTAGCTTGTTCGGAAGTGAAGGCGGCCAAGAATAGAGATAATGCGTGGATCAAGGTTGAAGACGCCGCATTCGTATGCAGCTTGTTCGCCCTTTTCTTTAATAATTTTGTTGATTTCGGTTTTAGCCTTCTCAACCATTTCTTCAATCTTTGCAGGTTGGATTCGGCCGTCTTGAATAAGATTCTCGAGAGCAACACGAGCGACTTGTCGTCGTACTGGATCGAAAGAGGAAATGGTAATCGCCCCCGGTGTATCGTCAACGATGATTTCAACACCAGTTACTCGTTCAAAGGCCTTAATGTTTCGGCCTTCTTTACCGATAATCTTTCCCTTCACTTCATCAGAAGGAATAGGGACAACTGTTGTCATGATCTCTGATGAGACTGACGTTGCAAGGCGTTGAATAATCGTAGAAAGGATATCTTTAGCCTTGCGGTCTAGTCGTTCGTTGGCTTGGATTTCAAGTTTTTTCACGCGCATCATAAGATCCTCCTCTGCGTTGCGTTCGATACTCTCGAAGAGATACTTTTTGGCTTCTTCGGTGCTTAAGCCAGCAACTTTTTCCAGTTCGTGCTCACGTGCAGAAAGAAGAGCTTCGGATTTCTCTCGAATCTCCTTTATTTCAGCGATTTTTTTCTTGATAACCTCGACTTCTTCGTCGATGTCGGTCTGGCGCTTATCAAGGATTTCTTCCTTCTTGATAATGCGTTCTTCAGCCTTCTTAATACGTTCTTCTTCTGATTTTGCTTCTGCGCGTGCTTCTTTGAGGGTAGTCTCGGACTTAGCTTCTGCTTCCTTGGTGATTTTTTTTGCTTCTTCTCGGGCATCAAGCATCATTTGCTTGATCTGGAGTTCCATAGAACCCTTCTTGCCAAGAGCTACAATCCAACGGAGGAAGTAACCAAAACCGATACCAATAAGACCAGCAAAGCCCGCCATTGCGAGTGCTAATTTTAGTGACATGCGGGTTAAACGCCTGTTTAGTTGTTATGAATGCGTGTGTTACGTGAATCTATCGGGGTACACACGTTGGTTTTTTCAAGGGTGGATTCGGAGCGGGTTGGGTGGAAGAGGGAAGTTGGGAAAGAAAAGATTGCCAGTATCATATATCCAAACAGGTCGGAAAATTTAAATATTAAAGGAACGATTTCATACTACGCCGAGTTTGATCTTATGTAAAGAAAAACAAAAACCCACCCCTCTGGGGTGGGTTGTAACAAATTCAAGTTGTCCCTGGTCAGTCAGCCGGTGACATCCAGTGAAATGTGCAGGATTGAGTGTTTACATAGAGGTCGTGATGCTCACCTCCACGTTTATCGAACTGCACATTTCTCGCTAGGAGCACACACCCGTTCACGGCGCCAATAGTACAGGTGAACTCACTGTTAATTGGTTTACCGTGCAAGTGCAGGTCCATACTGATTCGAACCTTGTGCCCAACAAGTGGCTGATAGCAACTCATCTCCCTCTGTGTCCGATCGTTCTTGATCAGCGCTTCGGAAGAGTCAGCTATTCGTCTCAGTAGACTCGTTTCTTCTGATGGTTTGTTCGGTTCCTCCTTTGGTTTGAGTAGATCTTCAATTGCCCACACCACGATTCTTCTAAGCAAGTTCCTGATCACAGTTTCTCCTCGTCCTTCCCCTTTTGCGTGCGTCCGGCATTACCGTATCATTTTTAGTTTTTGAGTCAATAAAAGAAAAGGACCCGCCGCGCGATTGCGTGGTGGGTCCAGGGGTAGAGCGTCGCTGCTTGGACAATGGCATATGCTTTTCGGAGTCGTTTGACCGCCTCCTGTTCGCTGGTGTCTGCCGTGGTTAAGTTTCCGCAGCTGCTCTGCGTATATCGTAGCAAGATTAAAGATGGTGTCATCGTCACCCTGTTTATAATTTAAAAGAAAAGACCCACCGACTGATTGTCCGGTGAGTCTGAAGAGCGGAGCCGCGAGTGAAAGTTGTTTGGCTCGGGGTTTTACCAGACTCCCTTGCCACGGTTTATGATTCCCGAAGGTCGCTCTTCTACAGGTAATTGTATACCTGTTCTTTTCTTTAGCTATATGACTTTGTCGATAATTCCATACTTCTTTGCTTCTTCGGCTGTCATGAAGTAATCACGATCAACATCCTTTTCGACTTGCGCAAGTGGTTTGCCAGTATTTTCTGCGAGCATTTTATTGAGTCTCTCTCGAGTTTTGAGAATTTGTTTAGCTGTGATTTCAATATCAGTCGCACGGCCCTCTGCACCACCATACGGCTGATGAATCATGATTTCAGAGTTCGGAAGCGCATATCGTTTTCCTTTCTTTCCGGCTGCGAGAACAATTGCGCCACCAGAAGCGGCAATACCCACGCATACAGTAGAAACATCATTCTTGATGTGATTCATCGTGTCGACGATGGCGAGTGTTGAGGTTACAGAGCCACCAGGAGAGTTGATGTAAATGCTAATATCTTTCTTTGGATCTTCAGACTGAAGGAAGAGGAGTTGGGCAATGATGAGATTTGCTGAATCGTCATTGATTGGACCACCAAGGAAAATAACATTGTCTTTCAAGAGGCGAGAGTAAATATCGAATGCTCGTTCACCAAACTGACCCTTTTCGATGACCATTGGTACTAACATATTTTTTGTGGGTTTATTCATAATGTGCGCGTACTATAACAAAAAAACCGATTTGAAAATAGTCTGACTCCGATTTAGGATAAACAGATGCGAATTCATCGGTTCTTCATAAAGCAGCAAGTTGGAACTAATAAAAAATTGAAAATCGAAGACATGGATCTCGTCCATCAATGGCGAAAGGTTCTTCGCTTTCAAGTTGGTCAGGAAATGATTCTTTTCGATAACACTGGTTGGGAATTCCGAGCAGTGCTTTCTTCATTTGTTGGAAAGATTGCCGAGGTTCAAATTGTTTCAAGCCGTCGCGGAGAAGATCAGAAAATCTTCCCAGTATTTCT
>DATGWK010000094.1:0-3040 GCA_035299525.1 Candidatus Nanoarchaeia archaeon | reverse complement strand
CGTAAGAACCAAATTGTTTTTCGATTGCAGCTTTGAGCGGTCCGTCGGAAAGTGGTTTTGCTCCACCCTCAAGGGCCTTGAAATAGTATTCATGATTTCGCATGCCATTGAATTCAAATGAAAATCTCCTTTGTAGTTCTGCTTCAGCAAAAGCATTTTTCTCATGCTCTTTGTTGTATTCAGCAATCTTTTCACCGATGAGATTCGCGTGTTTCACGTAGCCAGCGTAGAGCTTAATGTGGCCTTCGATTGTTTTCTTAGAGATTCCTTTGAGTTCAGGAATGGTGAATGTTTGCTCTGTATATGTGTTCATATTTTCTTTAATTATTTTTTAATAAGACTTCGCAATGCTCGGATTGTATCATAGAGGAGTATGAAAGACTTTCTTAATACCCGAACTGCAAGAGCGTTCCTTTTTACTATTGGAATTCTTGCTGTGGCGAATGCGAGTGTTTGGTATTCACTCTATATAGAAGAAGGAAGAAGGGAACTCACCGTTGCGTTTCTTGATGTTGGCCAAGGGGATGCAATCTTTATCGAAGCTCCAAACGGAAACCAGGTCTTGGTTGATGCCGGGCCGAATTCAAAAGTTTTGAGTGAGCTCGGAAAGGTGATGCCGTGGTATGACAAATCGATCGATATGATTATCGTTACAAATCCAGACAAGGATCACATTGGCGGTTTTATTGATGTGCTTAAGCGGTTCAAGGTAAATAAATTCCTTGAACCTGGTACAGAAAACAAAACACTTACGAATTCAACTCTTCACGACCTTGTGGAAAGTAATGGAATAGAAAAACTTAGGGCGGTGAGGGGGATGAATATTGTACTCGATGAAAAGAAGGGTATTGTTCTCTCGGTGTTGTTTCCGGATCGAGATGTCTCAGAAGAAAGTTCAAATGATGGCTCGATTGTGATGCGACTTATATATGGAGAAACAGAAGTAATGCTTACCGGTGATGCATCTCTGCAGGTTGAACGTGAGGTGCTCGAACATGCAGAAGCAATTCAAAGCGACATTCTCAAGGTTGGACATCATGGTTCCCGAACCTCAACGAGCAAAGAATTCTTGGAAACTGTCAGACCAGCTTTTGCGGTGATCTCACTAGGAAGGGCGAATAAGTATGGTCATCCACACCAAGAGGTGATTGGAACACTTGATTCTTATGGTGCAAAAATACTTCGAACCGACGAACTCGGTACGATTGTAATGAAAAGTGATGGTGGGGAATTTGTTTTACAAAACTAAAACCACCCCGAGTTTTCGAAGGGTGGTTTGGTGTCTTACTGAACAATATTTGCTTCTCGAAGAGCTTTGTATGCCCCTTGCTTATTGATAGTTTTGATGCCTCGAGTAGAAACGAGAACTCGAACGTATTTTTTTAGTTCAGGAATGTAGACTCGGCGTTTCTGGAGGTTTGGATATCGGCGAGTTTTTCCGGTAGGGTTAAACTGCGTAGCTCGAGTTCGGTTACTGAAGCCACCGCCAACCATTGAACCTTTCTTTGTAACTGGGCAAATCTTAGCCATATTTTTCCCTTTAGGATGTTCGAGCATGGTATCATACGTAATGAATTAATCAAGCAAAAGCATTCATGGACACTATTTTCCACATCATCATCCTCGTTTTCTCTGTTGTTATCCATGAGGTTGCTCACGGGTATGCTGCATACATGCTTGGTGACCACACAGCCAAGTACCAAGGAAGATTGACATTGAATCCCCTAAAGCACCTTGACCCATTCGGTTCCGTAATCTTGCCGCTCCTTCTCCATCTTTCTAATGCTGGTTTCATGATCGGTTGGGCAAAACCGGTGCCCTTCAACCCATATAATCTTAAGAATCAACGATGGGGCGAGGCGATTGTTGCAGTAGCCGGCCCTCTTTCCAATATTGCTATCGCTTTAATTTTCGGTATTTTCATTCGGATCGGCTTAACCGCTGGCTTTATGAGCGCTGAAGTTCTCAATATCACAGCATATATTGTGCTCATTAACCTCGTATTGGCAGTCTTTAATCTTGTACCAATTCCACCACTGGACGGCTCAAAGATCATCTTTACGATATTTAACGTTCAATGGAATCAGACCCGACTCTTCCTCGAGCGGTTTGGTTTCTTCCTTGTCCTTGGTTTTGTGTTCCTTCTCTGGCCAGTGGTGTCTCCAGTCATCCTTCATTTGTTCGCCCTAATTACCGGAGTCTCAATCTAGGGGGGGGAGTGTTGCGTGATTTTCCATAATCTAGTAAAGTATCCAGCACAAAGCTTTTGGGCTTTTATTTTTTAAATGGCAACAATCAATCAACTAGTACGACGAAATCGCGTCAAAACTATCCGCAAATCAAAAGCGGTGGCTCTTACTCGTAGTTTTAATACCCTCAAGAATCGACCTTCTTACTTCCCATCACCATTTAAGCGAGGGGTTTGTATCAAGGTAACAACAAAGACTCCTAAGAAACCTAACTCAGCTATCCGAAAGATTGCCCGAGTTCGACTCACTAACGGTATGGAGGTTACAGCATACATTCCGGGTGTTGGTCACAACCTTCAGGAGCACTCAGTGGTACTTCTCCGAGGTGGACGAGTAAAGGACGTTGGTGTTCGATACACAATCGTTCGAGGTAAGCTCGATGCGTCTGGTGTTGAAGGACGACGAACAAGCCGAAGTTCATACGGTGCTAAGAAGCCAAAAGACAATAAATAATCCTATTCCAATTAATTAATTGCCATGCGACGAAAGATTAAGCGAAAATTTAAGCTCCAACCTGATTACACTTTTGATTCTCTCAAGGTAGCTAAGCTTATTAACTATGTAATGGAAGAGGGGAAGAAGGAAACTGCTCGACGAGTGGTTTACGGTGCAATGGACGTGCTTAAAGAAAAGACAAAGACTGATAATCCGATCGAAATCTTTGAATTGGCTCTCAAAAACACCTCTCCTATGATGGAAGTCCGATCACGACGAGTTGGTGGTGCTAACTACCAGGTTCCTCGAGAAGTTCGACCTGAGCGACGACAGTCTCTCTCTATGAAGTGGATCGT
>DATGWK010000093.1:0-5301 GCA_035299525.1 Candidatus Nanoarchaeia archaeon | reverse complement strand
GTGAAAGCAAAATATAAATAACGAGAGCGGCTGATGCTATGACGCCTGGCAATCGATACCAGAGAATCAAGAACAGCACAACGAGAATGAAACCAACAATACCCGCATGCACACCCGCCTTGAGTGCAACCGCACCAAGAGATGGACCAATAGTCTGTGTACCAACAAGCTCAATTGGTACCGGCAATGCGCCATAATTCAAATTACGCACGAGGAATCGTGCCTCTTGTGCACTGAAATCACCGTTGATTACCGCCTGACCGCCAGGAATTTCTTCTCGAATAACTGGTGAGGAAATAACTTCACCGTCGAGGAAAATAGCGAGAGGCTTACCGATGTTGTCTCGAGTCAATTTTGTAAAAATCTCTGCACCCTCACTGTTGAACTTAAGTGTAACAATTGGTTGGTTTGTGTTCGGATTAAATTCAACTGTTGCTCGTTCTAGGAAACGACCAGTAAGATCTGTATCAACAAAGGATGGAAGTGTGGTTGAAGAATTAGTAACGACATTTGCACCAGTAGAGGTTGTGAGGTTAACAGATGCAGGTTTTTGTTCGATCAATTTGAATTCCAAAAGCGGAGTCTGACCAATAAGTTCAATTGCCTTATCAATCTCAGTAACACCTGGGAGTTCAACAATTAATCGATACTCGTTATCACCCGCAAGCGCGCTCGCCTTTTCAGTCTGAACGATTGGTTCAGAAACACCGAAAATATTTACACGCCGCTCAATTACATCACGAAGTGTGTTCATTGAGCCTGTAATGTCTTCTGGTGCAACACGAGAAACATCAGCCCGGTATACGAGCTCTGTTCCTCCGTTCAAATCAAGTCCGAGCACAAACGGAAATTTACCTAACCAAGAATCTGGTTTTGCCTGAGATATATAAAGACCGAACCCAAGGAGTACGGCAACAACAATGATGATGAGACTGAATATTCGGCTTTTGTTCATGTAGAAGGGTATGGTACAACAGATAAGCGCCAAAAAGCAACCTACTTTTTCCTTGCCTTTTTGACCTGAGTTTTTGCTTTTTCTTCCAGCTCAACGAGCTCCCTGATACCATCCTCGAGCTTTACTTCTGGTTTCCATCCAAGAATCTGAAATGCTTTTCGGTTATCTGCCTTGTTGTGACGAGGTTCGAGCCGCGCAGCAACATGCTTTGTTGGACCACCGATCATTTGAGCAATAGAATTAATCGTTCGATTATCTCCTGCCCCAATGTTGATCACATCACCTCCAGTTGCTTCTTTAGTTTCCGCGGCCAGAATATTTGCACGCACAACATCATGAACGCTTGTGAAATCTCTCGTTTGTTCACCATCACCTGTAATAGAAAGTGGCACCCCTTCACGTTTTTGTCGAAGGAATTTACCAATAACGAGCGCGTACTCGCCCTTTTCGCTCTGACCTGGGCCATACACGTTAAAATATCGAAGTGAAACTCCCGGAAGGCCATATACCTGACTCCACACACGGAGCATCATTTCTCCAATATATTTCTGAAGCCCATAGGGACTTTTTGGGTTTGCTGGCAAACCTTCGTGGAGTGGAAATGTTTCCTGATCACCGTAGGCAGAACTTGATGCAGAATAAATAACCTTTTTTACCTTTGCCTGTGATGCAGCAATAAATACATTAAGTGTTCCATTTACGTTTATATCATGAGTTTCTTGGGGGTTTTGGATTGAAACCTGCACACGAGGCATTGCTGCCAAATGAAACACATACGTTGCACCCCTAAAGATTGGTAGGAGCTTTTTGAAATTTCGCATGTCGACTTTGTGAAGTTTTGCTTTGGGATCAACAGCCTCCTTCTTTCCTGCGCTCAGATTATCAACAACATGCACATCGTACTTTTTTGCAACAAGCGCCCTTACAAGGTTCGAACCAATGAAGCCCGCACCACCAACAACTACAACTTTTTTCTTCATAATCTGTATAACCTATTAGCGTTAAAGTTAATTACTTAAATACCTGCAATTGATACCAATGTTTTAATGGTCTTAAGACCAATTTTCACATCAAGCATGAACGAACGATTCTTCAAATAATACAAATCGTAAGAAAGCTTGAGCTTTGTTTCGTGAACAGCAGCAGCCCACTTTGGAGGTGTTCTCTGGTAAAGCTGCGCCCAACCAGAAAGCCCCGGCTTAATGAGATGCCGAACATTGTAGTACGGAATCTCTTTTTCATACACCTCAACTAATGCTGGAATTTCTGGACGTGGTCCAACGAGTGACAAATCACCACGAATCACATTCCAAATCTGAGGCAGCTCATCGAGTCGAGTCTTTCGCAAAAAATTTCCAATTCGTGTCACCTCAGCGTCTTTCGCGATACCGTCTTTTTCATTGTGAACGGTCATGCTTCGGAATTTATACGTTGTGAAAATTTTATTATTCTGGCCAACTCGATCTTGCGCGAAGAAAATCGGACCACCGTCTTCGAGCTTGATTGCGATGATGATCAGTGGATAAAAGAGAAGCGAAACAAGACCGACCAACAGCGCACCAACAAGATCAAGGGCACGCTTGAATATGTCGTATGATCGACTCACGGTTCCCGCGACATTTGAAAGAAACCAGTCATCACGAATCAATGACATTGGCACACGATCAAAGATATCTTCGTAGATCTTGTACATGTCGATAAAACGAACTCGAGAGAAAATCATCCGATACAAATTAGGCAAAAGTGGCTGCACATTAAGATCTCTCAAGTCTGCAGCAACAACAGTAATGTTGTTATCTCGAACAGCTTGAACAATTTTCTCCTGGCTTTCCTTGGGATCTGTTTTCTTAACATCAACAGAAGTAACAAAATTAATACCGTACAGCGAATTGTTATTCACCTCTTCTTTGAGCTCCTCAACCTCTTCTCCGCTTCCGATAAGAATTGCACTCTCACGCTCCTTGGACGACAAAAACTCAACACCTGTGTTTCGCCAAAATAGAATGAGGAAAAATGAAAGAACTACGTACACAAACAAGTTCGTTTTTGGGGCAATGCCAAAAATTGGAACAAAGTAGAAAAAGAGCACTGCAATACCACTATTTATAATTTGGGCATTGAAGATAATCGTTGGTATGCGACTTTTAAGAATGAGTGTGTGCTTTTCGTATAAACCTGATATAAAAAACACACTCACCCAAAGTGCAAAAATAAACACGAACGCTTCCAAATGGTCAAAAAAGATTACTGGTTCTGGAATAACTTGAAAACGAATAAAAAGCGTTAACCAAAGGGCCAAAACAAAGAAAAAAACATCGCCAAGAAATAGGAGAAATGTTTCGTTTTTATTAGTTATCTTCATATGTCCCTAAAGGATATAGTATAGGCAACGACCCGGCAATACGGGTCACAAACTGGCTATGATAGGATAATTACGACAATGACTGCCAAGAAGAAAATTCTGTTTGCTGTAACTAAAGGAAATTGGGGTGGCGCACAACGATATGTATTCGATTTAGCTACCAATATACCGAAAAATGAATGGGATATCACCGTAGCATGCGGCGCTGGTACAGAATTGATAGCCAAGCTCAAAGAACAAAATATACGCACCATTCGAATCGGGTCCCTTGGCCGCGACGTTAATATAGTGCACGACCTTCTCTCCTTCTTTGAATTTATAAGCATTCTCAAGAAAGAACGGCCAGACGTTGTGCATCTTAATAGCTCAAAAATGGGCGCAATGGGAACAATAGCGGCCCGACTCATGGGTATCAACAAGATCATTTTCACTGGCCATGGCTGGGCGTGGAACGAGGATCGCAACCTACTCTCCAAGGTTCTTATCACGATCCTACACTGGTTCACCGTAGAATTAAGTCATTACACCATAGCTGTTTCAGAGAAAATTGCATATGAGATAAAAGATTTACCTCTTGTTACAAAAGAGAAAATTGTTGTTGTATACAATGGGGTTTCAACCACCGACTACCTTGAACGCTTTGCGGCCCGTGCAGCACTTAGTCGTGACGTCTCAGAGAAATTCTGGATTGGAACTATTGCCGAGCTTCATCGAAACAAGGGCCTCGATAATCTGATTACGGCCTACTCTGGAATCGCTGAATCAAATCCAGACACTGCCCTATTAATTATTGGCGAGGGTGAGGAACGAGCACAACTCACGGACCTTATTAGCAAACTCAATTTGACCAAAAAGGTTCATCTTTTAGGCTTTGTAAAAGATGCCCCTACATTTCTCAAGGCATTTGATGTATTCGTTCTTCCATCTCGGACCGAAGCATTTCCCTATGTTCCACTTGAAGCAGGTCTTGCACAGCTTCCTGTTATCGCAAGTAAGGTTGGTGGTATCCCGGAGGTTATTACCGATCGAAAAAATGGATTGCTTGTAAACTCTGGTGACATTTATTCTCTTACTAGCTCAATGCGTGAACTTCTAGAAGACAGTGCGGAAGCAGCAATCTTTGGTCACAACTTACGGAAAACGGTTGAAGAAAATTTTTCTATCGAACGAATGGTTGAAAACACACTGGCTGTATATAACAACACAATGCAGACAAAATCTCCGGTACAATAAACTGGTATATCCATGCACATGAAGAAATCTGGTTTTACAATTATCGAACTCCTTGTTGTTGTTTCCATTATCGGACTTATTTCAAGTGTCGCCCTTGCAAACTTCCAAGACGCACGCCAAAAGGCCAGAGAAGCAGCCGGAAAACAATTTTACGTTACCGTTCGAAGCAGTCTTGGTGACAAGATTGCTTCAACCTGGAGCCTTGATGAGGGGGTTGGTTTTTCTACCATTGTTCTCCCCGGCGGAGGTGGTGGAAGTAGTGAAGACGAGGTCAGAGACAGTTCGGGAAACAATCTGAACGGCACCCCAGTAAACGTCGTAACCTCAGATGGTATCAATGGTAATGCTATGTACTTTGGCGGTTCAGCCTATATTTGGGGTACGAACTTTCCAAGACTGGTCACGAATGACGATCTGACTATTACCGCCTGGATCAGACCCGAAGAAGTAACGGGTGACCAGGTTCTTTTCGCTCTTTCTGGTAATGGTACAACCTGCGAAGATCTTAGGGTTGGAATCTCAAACGGCAAAGGAAATGTGAATGGAAACGACACTACTGAGTACGTTATTGTGAATAATGTTTGGCAAAATATTACCTTTGTCTTCCATCGAGATGATTCAAATAATCCCCTAGTTGATACATATCTTAATGGCACGAAAGTAAGCACAACTCCTGGCATTGGCACTGGAGAGTGTGAGGGAGGAAACTGGTCAATCGGTTCTCGAGTTTCATTTAGCGGTGGCAGTCCAG
>DATGWK010000092.1:0-6501 GCA_035299525.1 Candidatus Nanoarchaeia archaeon | reverse complement strand
CGTTTGATTGAAAAAGAAAAGTTTGTTTTTCACCGTGATGAACTCGGTAATATTATCAGAGGGCCGGATGGCTCACCATCAGTTGGGACATCTTTTCATTCATCAGTTATTTTCAATAAACAAGACAATGAAAAGAAATATCGGATTCAAATGAAGCGACAAGGGGAGAAGTGGTTACGTTTTCCGCATTTTACCGTGAAGAATCGAGGTTTTTGTGATTCATTTTGCTTGGTCCGTAGGAATAATGGTGATTACGTTATTCTTCGTTGCGTTGATGTAAAACGACACCGTCGTGCTGGACTTGATGCTAGTGGCGATAGTAATGTTAATGCCGATTATGTAATCGGCTATCAGTACACTCGTACTGAAGATTTGTTCATCGTTCCTGGACCATCCCGTAACCAACATGTCTATGGATTTTGTGACCCCTTTGATGGTAGTTTACCACTCACGAAATATCCAGTCGGTCAAGTTGTTGCAAAACTGTTCGTTTACCCTAGATTTTCGAAGTTCACTACCCATCAGACAGGAGTCTCTCATTCAGTCTTGAAGGAATCGGATTTAGGAGGAGAAGATTTTGAAAATGTGAAGGATTGGGTTGGTGTTTCACTGCGGCATACTGGCGGCGATCCAACATTTGCCTCGTTGTATTGATTCCCGGATATTTTATTTTCCACCAGAATCTCGTTTTCAAACGCTTTTTTTTTCAGTTTCTTCTTTCGATTAAAAAATGTACTTTTCTATTAAACGTTGTTCAAGTCAAAGAATGTTGCACCGCCAGAAAATTTATTTTCAGTCATTCACCAGTATGTTTCTACATGTGCCTTTGTCCTTTCGTTTTGTTCCAGGTAAACGAAAAGGTGTAATGACGAAGTGATCGTAACTTATTGATGATGTTGCGATGACCGTCTTTATCGAAAAAGCCGTTGCCCACCGCCGGCGGTGACTCAACGCGCGATGTCCTCCTCTTCCACGGCGATGGAAACTGATGCCGAAGCAGGTACTGCTGGTGCAGAAGGCAGTCAACCGAGCATTTCGGGTCCCAGCAATCCTGAGCAGATACAGGCAAAGACGACAGAAAGTGAGGAGCCTCTTCGGGCAAGCGGCAGCACTGCAGGACAAACTGAACGTGATGATGAAGACGTCACTAATATTAACTCTCAGGATGAACGCCGCAGCACGGCGCCTCCATTACTGGAGCCTGTTGCAGAACGGAGTGTCCCCAGAGTGAATGGGAGGCTCATCCAAGACGGAGTTGCTTTTGGAACAGAGGGATTGATATACCAGGTGAAAGGGATGGCCACTCGTCGTCAAGCCGACAAGACTTCATTCAAACGATTCAAAAGCAACGTGACTAATGCTCCATTTGAAGGTACGTAGTATGAAAATGTTGGAAAAATTAAGCAAACCCCGATGAAAGCGAAAAGAACGTCTCTTGAATTCAGAATTTCTGCGTTGTCTGTCATATTTTCCATTAATGTGTTGTTTATCTGCTTTCAAGGAGAGTACTTTTGGAAAGAAGACGAAGAAGAACGGAAGAACTGCGAGACACCACCGCCAAAGTTTGTGGTTGTCTTTGATGTGAATGCACAACAGCACATCATGGCTGGATTCGCAGAGCTCATGCTCAAGTACGAAGCGTTCAAGAAGAAGTTCCCAGACGGACAAGTGAGTACACTGAACGTAGGAAATAATGCTACTGCACATTACTACCAGTTATAAACTCTTTGTGGTTACTATTGCAGAGATCCAACATGCTGTGGAGCCCCTTCATTGTCCTTACATCCTGGATCAACGTAACACAGGGACTCTGTGTCTTCCCGCAGTATCTGCAGCCACCGCCATCAATTGCTGCTGATGATGATGGCAAGAACAACAGCACCAAGAAGAGACGAAAGAAGGAGGGGAAAGACAAGACGCGTGTTATTGCGAAGGAACGTTCTAGTAAGCGAAAGCGGCTGTACCCGTGCAATAACTTCAAGAACCCAGAGGATGACGAAGAGTACATGTTGGCGAATCCGTTCCCATCCTACCGAAACGGAAACTGGGCGGAATGCAAGATTGCGAATCCAGCGAAATATTTCCTTGGAACGTGTGAGTGTAAACCAGATAATTAAAGGCACTGTCCAGACAAAAGATGAGTGATTTTTTTCGAATAGAATGCAAGACGCCCACTTAGGTTATGCGACGTGGAAAAAAAAAACAAAAAAACACTCATATTTTGTCTGGACAGTGCCTTTAATTTTTCGTAAATTCCAATGTTTCATGAATTCTTTGCTGAATGTATTCTAATTTATCTGCAATTCCTTCTTTGCAGTTAACACTCTCTCCGAGGCAATAAAAGCACTTGAAGACAACGATGACGACCTGACAACTGACTCCGAAGCTGTTGCCGAAGCAGTGAACAACGCACTGTGCAAGACCGGACGAGACATGGGGACCGGTTTTGTCAGTCGCACACGAGGCCTGAATCCCAAGTTTGCAGACAGCAATGCAGCGAAGTTCGCAAACAAGGAGAACGAAGAGGATGAGCTGGGGACATCATCATCAGAAGCCAGCAACAGCAGTGATGATTCTGCATCTTCCGATGATGACGGCAAACCTGGAAGAGAAGGAGGCAAGGACGCCAAAGCAAAGTCAAAGCAGATGATGGCCAAGAAGAAAAGAGCCGACTCTGACGAGGACGACGCTGGTGGTGCTGCTGATGACGAAGAAGAAGATATGGACCCAATTGAAACAATCTTGGGGAAAAAAGGCATCTCGAAGGAAGAAAAGTTCAAACAGTTGTTGAACATTGCCGTACCCTTAGACCGAGGGCACTTGAAGATGGAGAAGGTAGGAACTACCTTACATTAATATTTTCTGAAGGGAGCATTTTAGTCCAAATGTAAAATGTACGACAATTATCCTTGCAGATGGAGAGTGAAATCTCTAGATTGGCCAAAGGTTTGGGGAACCGCGCCCAGGAGATTCTGAACACTTGCCCTGCCTTCCGTTCCGGCATTCCAAACCACTCTGAACGCCGAGGACATCTCATGAATTTGGTTCTACGGGCAACAACAGCCATCTCGGTGGAAGAAGTTCCTCGCAGCGTGCCTATCAAATTGGCTGGCCCAAAATCCCTCTCATCACCAGCAGAAGCGGCGTCCTCATCTAATAACGGTGTGCTTACTGTCACAGCAGCAACGAAAGGTTCTGAGCATGCACCTCCTCTGGGCGAAGAAGATGAAACTACGCCGGTGGGCGGACCTGGGATAACGGAGACGAATGGCCCGGACGACCTGAGCAAAATACCACCGCTGCCTCCTGCTGATGAAGAAATCCACGCCGATGAAAGTAATCCAGTGTCGGGCAACAATCAAGAAGTGGATTACGCCAAGGAGATACTTGAAGAATTGACAGAGGCTTCAAAACCTGCAGTGCAGATGCTTCTTTCTGGCGGAGAAGTACAAGAGGAGCTGTCTGTCTCAGATCCTCAAACCGTCTCAGCAGTGGTCAATTACATGAAGGTTATGGACGGAAAAGTGCAGGCATTGGCGAGAGGAATGTCCTTCCTCATTGAGAAGCAACAACGAGAGCATGTTCTAAGTAAGTTAGACATTTGTCTTCTACCTATACCTATTATAGTTAGACTGATTTACGATCTCATGAACTTTTCTTCTGCAGCACCAACATTGTCTTTCCCACGACACTTCATTTCAAGTGACAGAAGCCATTGGTCCTCATCTGAAATGATGTCACCCAGCAGTGGTGCCAATGTCATGTCTGACGACGAGCAAATGCTTCGAAGGTATGGTGGAGCAGGACGGCCAGTAGAAGCCGGTTGCTACGAGGCCTGGGATGATGTTGATGATGCTGATGATGATGAACCATTAGCGCCTCATCCCATCCCTCATCAGGCAGAAAGAAGCGCACTACTCAGTGAGTATTATGCGCGCATCTTCGTTTTTTGCAAGTGCATGAATTATTGTTTCATGGCCTCATCTCTTCTTCACACGAACAGGTATAACCGTCCAGAGAATCGGCTCAGAAGACCCAGCAATAAAACCGTGGATCCCCGCTGATGAAACCGTTGAAGTGCTTTGGAAAGTAGTCCACTCCCTCATCTTCCCACATCGATTTCCTCTGAGATGGAAGGAGGATGCTCTTCGCGTTGAAGAGATCCTGAAACATAGGCCTCATGCCAACGAAGTCTACGTGAGTATACAGCAACGTGCATTAATTATTGTTTGACCTTCGCCCTTAATCGATCCTGTTGCAAAATTTCCAAGAAGGGTAATGTTTTCCTTTTGTTTCTTTTCCCTACAGCGGACCTGGGCCATCAAGCATCTACGTCGTGTGTTCGATCCTCGTTGCAACGACAAAACCGTTGTTCTTGTTCCTGAGGATAAAAAGCGAACTCGGCAACGTAGACTACAAAATGATTTTGCGCTGAAGATTGTACATCGCAGGCTTTTTACTGACTCTGTAATCAGCAACACGACAAGACAGAGTGATTGGCCTTTAGGACTACAAGAGTTTTTGAAAGTCACGGAACAAGATGTTCAATTCGGCGTTAAATCAAGTCTTCGAAACGCCGGAATAACAGAACACAACGTAGCAGCGAAGGTGGCGCAGGTCATGGAAATCTTCTCCAAGGTACACAAAGCGGGGCAGGAGACGGTTTTCACCATGAAGAATAGGCTGAGACTTCTTCAGCTCCCGCGTTTGCTGAGGAACGTGTTGAAAGGTCTGTTTGTAAAATAAAAAATTCTGTCGTTATAATAACTGTGATGAAGGATTTTGTGTGTTGTCATCCACAGCATTCCTGGAATCTGCAACGAGCGGTGCACACAGGGGGAAATGTGTTCGAGAAACGCCGAAAGGACCCTGCGTCAAGGCCCTGAGAATGGCCCAGGTGCTCCCAAGTGTCCAACGGATAGTCCATGCAACCTTGACTGAGCAAGATCAAGATGGCACAGACGATGACGATGATGACGACGAGGACGAAGAGGCTGAAGTTGTAGAGTGAGTGTACAGTTCAATCAAATGTTGCCTTTACGAAACCGTAAAATAATTGTTCTCTCTACACCTTTTCAAATTCTCTATAAACTTTGAATTTGATGACAATGCAAACTCATAAAACGAATGAACAAAATGCTTAATGTCATATTGGATGTCTTCTATTTCAAGGTCCGATACGTCCTCAAGAGCACGGAAGCCTGTTGTAGCGGAATGTGGTGCAGGACGAAGAAACCTGGCGAACGACAGTCTCAACAAAACAAGAAATGCTGCAATCTCAACGTACCTACGCTGCTACGCATTGCCCATTTGGGTTAGTACATTAGCAATAATAGTCCTTTTCTTTAATTACATTTTGAGCACCAAGAAAAGAAAGCTGTATTCATCTATTTTCAAATCTGTTCTTGAAAAATCAGGATCGAAGACTCATTTGGCAAACCTTCATCTCGTTTCGACAAAGAAGACTTCAGGATGATCCTTCTCCAACGGAACGAGAAAAAAAGACAACCGTGACACAGATCAAGGACACGCCCGTATTATCGATTGATGATCTCATCATGAAGATGCAGAAACGTCAAGATTGGTGAGTTGACTTGCACAACCTATCCTTAAAAACAACCTGAAAAATTTAAACTGTTGATCTTCTGGAACTCAACAATGGAAACCTAGGCTAGTACCAGATGAAACAAAGGACATTCCTTTAAAACAAATTTTTACTTTATTCGAACAGGATTCTCTTCAAATCCATGACTGACCTACGACTTATCATCACCACTGAAGAAGACAAGGAAGAAGCCAGGAAGCCTGACAAGGCAACGCCAGCAAAGGGTAAAAAACCACCCCCACAGGAACCAGACCCTGAAACGGAACCTACTCCACCTTCAGGACGTCGTAGAGGTGACAGAGCAGGCGTCCTCAAGAAAAAATGACTGGAAACTGGCGACGAACGAAGCGAGAGGGATATCGCCACCACCACCAAACAACAACGACAACAGGAGGAAGGACTTCCGCCCTTCCACGATACATTTCGTGCAGATCTCACCGGCAGTACTCCACACCATCCTCCTCCTCCTCTTCTTCATCAGCAAATGCAGCAACAGCATCACCTACAGCAGCATCATCAACAACAGCAGCAACATCTGTACCATCAGACGCCTTACGTCGTCCCCGGCAGCGATCCAGCCCACGTCAACCCCTACTACAATTCCTACCATCACCATCAACCGCCGCAGCATCAGTATCCCGCACCAGCAGCCATCAATGGCATCGATCCTGCAGCAGTCCGATTGGAGCATAACACTCCGAATTGCGCTCCGTTGCTACCCTTGCGTGATTCGTCATGATTGTCCTACTAACGCTCGGCGGCAGCAAACATTTCTGAAATGTTCGTAATTTGCCTTTATATTTTCCTCTTTATAAGGCTGCAGCTTATCTTAAATTCATAAGATGTGACATCAACATTTGTGCCTGAAATTTTGTTGTTTCTTTTTTGATGCTAGG
>DATGWK010000091.1:0-5625 GCA_035299525.1 Candidatus Nanoarchaeia archaeon | reverse complement strand
GAGCTCGTCCATCGCCCCGGTTTTAATAAGTGCTTCGAGTGATTTTTTATTTAAATTTTTATCTTTTATCCTATCGAGGAAATCAGAAAGTGATTTAAACCGACCATTTTTCTTCCGTTCTTCAATAATTGTTGTTGCAATGCCTTCACCAAGATTCTTAATAGTAAAAAGACCAAATCGAATTTTGTCTACGCCGTCTGTGTTTCCTGGGGCGTCTGCTTGAACAACGGTAAAACCTCCGAAGCTTTCATTAATGTCTGGTGGAAGCACTGGAATTTTCATGCGCTTACACTCAGCAATGATCGCAGCGATTTGCTCTACATCTCCAGAGTCGGCAGTAAGGACGGCAGACATGTAAATAGCGGGGTAGTTAGCTTTCATGTACGACGTTTGGTACGCAACCTTTCCGTAGCTTGCGGCGTGGGCTTTGTTGAAACCGTAACCCTGGAATGGTTCGAAGAGTTTCCAAATTTCTTCGGCTTTTTCTCGAGTCATGCCGCCGTTCTTGATACAGCCTTCGACGAAGATGACATGCTGCTTGGCCATTTCCTCTGGAATTTTTTTACCTACAGCCTTTCGGAATTTATCGACCTCACCCCAGGTGTAGCCAGCCACTTCGATTGCAGTCATAAGCAAGTCGTCCTGGTATACAAGTACGCCGAATGTTGTGTCCAAGAAGTTTGCCATTTTTGGATGCATATACTCCACAGGCTTCTTTCCGTGTTTGCGAGCAATATATTCGTTAATGTTGTCCATCGGGCCTGGGCGGTAGAGAGCAACCATTACGTTGATGTCATGAATGACTGATGGTTTGAGTTCGATAAGTGCCTTGGTCATGCCACCACCGTTAAGTTGGAAGAGGCCAAGTGTTTCGCCACGAGCAAGCATTTCGAAGGTCTTTTTGTCATCAAGTGGTACATTTTCAATATCTATGTGAATTCCTTTCAGTTTTTTAACGAGGGATACTGCGTCTGCAAGAATCGCCAAGTTCTTGATACCAAGAAAGTCGAATTTCAAAAGGCCAGCATTATTTTCGTCGATCGAATGCATGTCGTACTGAGTAATGATGCTTTTATCTCCCTTCGTATCGTACTGAAGGGGAACGATCTCAGTTAGTGGAAATGGAGAAATAACAACACCGGCAGCGTGGACGGAGATGTGTCGGGCACAACCTTCAATCTTTTTTGCCATATCGATGATTTCTCGAACCGTTGCATCGGCTTTGTAGAGTTTTTTGAGCTCAGGTTCTTCATCCATCGCACGATCAATGGTCATTGGGAAGCCTTGTGCACCCATCGGAATAAGTTTTGCGATTTTATCGCCAATTGCATACTCGTGCCCGAGGGCTCGCGTAACGTCTCGCACTGCTCCACGGGCCATCATGGTACCGAAGGTTCCTATCTGTGCGACCTTGTCCTCACCATATTTTTTCTTGGCATACGCAATCATTTCACCTCGACGGTTATCGGCATAGTCCATATCGATATCGGGCGCTGAGGGTCGGGAAGGATTGAGGAATCGTTCGAATGGTAATTTGAATTCAAGTGGATTCACGTTTGTAATACCCGCAAGGTATGTCACAAGGGATCCGGCAACTGATCCTCGAATGGTGGTCAATATGTCGTTCTGATGAGC
Organism: Candidatus Nanoarchaeia archaeon; assembly: GCA_035299525.1. Taxonomy (GTDB): domain Bacteria; phylum Patescibacteriota; class Minisyncoccia; order Phycocordibacterales; family DATGWK01; genus JAHFLV01. Next base: position 3,990 of record DATGWK010000091.1, on the reverse strand, counting down.
GTACTCAAGTAGGTCGGCTACTACGAGGAAGTAGGGTGTGTAACCCTTGTCACCAATGACCTTGAGCTCGTATTCTGCACGCTCAAGAACTTCCTTGGTCGGCTCAATACCTCTTTTCTTCATCCCTTCGAATACCATCCTTCGAAGTTCTTCATCGTACGAAAGTCCGCTTTTAACTTCGAAGTTGGGGAAGAGCCACTTACCGAGCTGAAGTTCCAAATTGCACATATTTGCAACCTTTTCATTGTTATCGAGTGCCTCAGGAAGTTTTTTGAAGTATTTTTCTACTTGTGATGGTTTGAGTAGAGAAAAGTCTTCAACAGAGTCGCCAATTCCACCACCACCACTTTTATCGTTGTAATCGATATTCTGAATCGACATCAATGTGTTTCGGGCAAGCCGATCCTTGATATCAAGGTATGAAACTTCCTGGTCAGCCATAATCGGTACGTTCATTTCTTTTGCAAGCGCAACAAGCGCCTTCATTTTTTCTTCATGACCTTCGATTTCTGGATGATGTGAGATTCCGATGTAGAAAGAATCTGCGTCAAAGGTTTCTTTATAGAAATTAATGATTGCCTTTGCCTTATCGAAATCCTTGATTGCCACAGCCTGACCGATTTCGCCATTGTATCCAGGAGAAATTGCAACAAGATCATTTTTATATTTTTTAATAAGTTCTTTATCTATACGTGGTTTGTAGTAAAAGCCCTCAAGGTTTGCGGCAGTGACAATCTTAAGAAGGTTTTTATATCCAGCCGCATTCTTTGCAAGGAGGAGAAGTCGCTGTCGGGGATTATCAATACCACGCTCTTTGTCCTGCATAGTTCGAGGCGCGAGATATGCATCGATACCAATAATTGGCTTGATACCGGCATCTTTGCATTCCTTGTAGAACTCAATTGCACCGTACATGTTGCCGTTATCAGTAAGGGCGAGTGTTGTGAGCCCCATATCCTTTGCAGTTTCTACGAGATCGGGGATCTTCGGAAGAGCGTTGAGGAGACTATAGTGACTATGGACATGGAGGTGGTTAAACTTCGACATGATACGATTATACAACATACGCCAAACTCACCTCAAAATGCCGAAAAAACTTCCGAAAGATGTCAGATTTATTGTTGGAATTGACGAAGCCGGCCGTGGTCCCTTGGCCGGTCCTGTTTCTGTCGGTGCGGTTGTCATTCCGTATAACAAAAAACATCCGCTTGTTGAGGGTATAAAAGACTCGAAACAGCTTTCGGAAAAAGCTCGGGAAGATTGGTTTAACAAAATCAAAGAAGCAAATAAGGCGGGCACGCTGGGCTTTGCTGTCTCAATGGTTAGTGCAAAACATATCGATGAAAAAGGAATCGTTCATGCTGTAAAAATGGGCATCAAACGATGTCTCAATAAACTTTCGGTACCACCACATGAGACACTTGTTCTATTGGATGGTAGTTTGTACGCCCCAGATCATTTTCTCTATCAGGAAACAATTATTAGGGGTGATCATAAGGTTCCACTCATAGGTCTTGCCTCGATTGCTGCCAAGGTAATCCGAGATAAAAAGATGACTCAACTCGCAAGACTATACCCAGAATATAATTTTCATATTCATAAGGGTTATGGCACCCTTCACCATCGGACTCTGATTAAAAAAAGGGGTCCATGTGCTATACATAGAAAAAGTTTCATACGGTTTGTGTCTAATTGACATACAAGAATATTCGTAGTATTTTGTTGCTAGAAAGTTTACAGACTCGTTCTACTCTCGTTGAGTGGAGATCGGTCTGTTTTTAGAAACAGGAGCTTCGGTTATGACGACACGGAATGTTGATCAGGAAATCAAATGGCTTGCGGAGGAGGGTAACCTTCTCACTGAGCTTGGTGGTCTCCTCGAGGCCAACGCGCCGATTTTCCAGGCGTTCAGTCAGATGGCTGTGAAGTACGAGCGGTTTGCGCCTTCCTTTGCTATGGCGAAGGGGGCGGTCCAGAACTGCGAGTGCATTCATCCGAGCCTGACAAGGTCTGGGATGTTCAGCTCTTTCTCTTCAATTGCGTTCTGTGTTGGAGAGAAGACTGGTGGTCTGCACAGGCTGCTCACGATGGCTGGCAAGATCCTCAAGGAGGCAGCCGGCCGCATGGGTGATGACCAGGTCGAGAGCTTGCACGATGTTGAGACGGTCGGCGACCTGTGGATGCTTGCCCACATGATTGATGAGGCTGGTATTCCGCTTGCGGATGCGGCCAACATCATCGCGGTACACGGTACGGATTCCAACCGAAAGGGATTCTCGCTCATCGCGAAGTCGATTCGGGAGGGTCAGTCGCTTTCGGTTGCGGTACGTGCCACGAAGGATCTGATTGTTCTGCCGAAGGGTAATGGTTTCTTCTCGGATACCCACTTTGTGGGCATCCTTGAGACCGGCGAGAATGTCGGTGAGACCGAGACCGCTCTCAAGTTCATCGCCGCGGCCCTCATGGACGAGTTGCTCGGTATTGAGATCTTTCCGGGCGTTGAACAACCGACCGCTCCGGCAGATGACAACGTCGATGATGGGACGTGATCCATAACGTCCTCCAGCTCAGCCCCGCGCGATAGCGTGCGGGGCTTTCTCTTTTATAAAAAATGAAAATATTTTGAATACCAGACTCGTATTCTCTACTGGTCGTCCCTGCTTTTGCTGGGACGACGAAATAGGATAAACCCGCCCATACGTGCGCAGGTTGGTGTAGGCGAATAATGTCTTGGGTTATTGCCTAAAAACCATATATTTGGTATATTTTCCGCCTATGGTAGTACGAATGCGGGCAACACGAGGTCATACCGGCAACCGCCGATCACATCACGCTTTGAAGGCGATGTCTCTTGGTGTTTGCGCAAATTGCAAAGCTCCAGTTGCAAAACATAAGGTTTGTGAAAACTGCGGTCAGTACAAGGGCCGAAAGGTGGTGGATATGACCTCTCAACTCAAGAAGGAAACTAAGAAGTCACAAAAAGCACAAGAAAAGTAGTTCACTGTAGACAATTCTGATGACCGTTCCTGTCGCTTTGGTATAATTAAGCAGGGCCCGCCTTCGCCAAAGCTTCGGCGGGGCAACGTAAATGGCAAACAGGCACCTTTCAAGATCAATAGTAGTTCAGTCTTTATTTGAGACTGATTTCAATAACAAAAGCGAAACAGAAGCGCTTGAAATTCTCCATCGTAACGCACAAGAGTTTGCTCCCGGTATGGGGGATTTTTTGTTTACAGATAATCTCCTTAAGAATGTGCTCAGAAAGAAAAACGATTTAGATAAAATTATTGCAAAGGCAGCCCCAGACTGGCCAATTGAAAAAATTTCTGTAGTCGATCGAAACATTTTGCGAGTTGGTCTCTGTGAACTTATCTTTGCTGATCATACAGAAGTTCCTCCAAAGGTGGCTATCAACGAAGCAATTGAGCTTGCAAAAACATACGGTGGCGAAACCTCAAGCAAGTTCGTAAACGGCGTTATGGGTGCGGTGTACAAGGAAATGGGTGAGCCGGGAAAAAACGACACATCAAAGCACAAGAAGCCAAAAGATATTCCTGATTCAGAAGCACCATTGATCAAGTTGGCTGGAGCGGTTGTGTATGCGTACCACGAAGGAGATATCTATTTAGCACTTGTTCATGACGTATTTGGTCACTGGACTCTCACTAAGGGAAAGCTTAAGGAAGATGAAACAGATGAAAAAGTCGGCATTGTTCGAGCAGCAAAAGAAGAAATTGGTGTTGATCTAACTGTCGAAGATAAACTCGGTGAAAATGAATACATTGCATATCACCCAGAAGAAGGAAAGAAGCGAAAGCGAGTTATGTATTTCTTGGCAAAAGCTCCGTACAAAGATTTGAAACTCGAAGAAGGTAATGGCGGCCTCGATGATGCAAAGTGGTTCAAACTCGCAGACATTTTGGATCTCAATTTTTATAACGATATTCTGCCGATTGTAACGAAGGCGATTAATATTCTCCTCGGAAAGAA
>DATGWK010000090.1:0-2311 GCA_035299525.1 Candidatus Nanoarchaeia archaeon | reverse complement strand
GAATGGACGAAACAAGGAGAGAGACAGGCGACGGAGCTTCACAAGCGAGGACAGCAACAAGCATTACGTTGGAATGTCTTATTTGGCGACACGACTTGCCATACATTTGCATTGGCCAATATTCGAAAGAAGTGAAGAAGGAAACGAGGCCTGATGATGTCATCAAGGCGAATGAAAACAATGCGGACAAAATATTGCAACTGGTTAGTTCAATAGGAGTTTCTCGTTGTCATTTTTTTTTGTGTGAAAGCATTTCATGTAATGTACATGTTCTATTGTTTTTTGCAGAACCACACGCAGCTGAGTAATTTTGCAAGGTTGGTGAGAACCGTACAGCATCAAGCCTCGGTTGCCACGCCAAAGGAGCCAAGTCGATCAACGAGCTGTGTCACGAAGCAAGTGTCTGCCTGGTTTAGAAGACAAAAAGAGGACCTCAAGGAAGACGTTAAGAAAGATCAAAACATTGATCTAGTGATTGACGAAAAATCATGCATGGTCGACAGACATTTGTGGGACATTGTTGCTGGATTCGGTGCGAAAAGGTGGAGGGAAATCGTCGAGAAACGATGTCCATTCTACATGACGAAACTGGACGGTGTGCAGTAGTTGTTTATGTTTATTTCAGATGATGATTTGAAAAGGATGATACCGGAAAATTGTAGATGTTGTTGATCTAGTAAATCGTTTGAGAATCTTAATGATCGTTGATTTTTAGACGAATTTGTTCATTTATAGTAAATGAAATGTCTTCTGGAATGAAATGAATAAATATAGATTTTATTCTGGATTTGTGACATAAACCGTGTTTATTTTCTGGATGAATTAATGCACGTTTAGAATTTGTTGGTGTCGGCAAGACGTATGTAACATTACGTTTACTCGAATTGTTGGAAGTAACGGAGGCAAGAGGTTGATCTTTTCTAGAATCGAGAATGCTAGCTCGTTGCTTATCTTTTAGCCATTGGCCGATCGAAAGGGACTTGCTTATTTTACACGAAGTGGAAGGCGAAGTTGCGTTGGTGTCGATAATACATAATTACGATAACATTGACTCGAATAGTCGGAAATATGGAGGCAAGAATACGCGAATTACAACGAGCACGCAAAAATAAAAAATCCTATTCTGAAATGAGGTAATATTAATGAATGGAAGCTGGTCTAGTGTTTTATGTGCAGAATCATACAAACGAAGGCAAGATATCTATTACACATGTAAGCCTTGCAGACATTTGGTAGAATGCAAGACGTCAAAGCGTGACAAAGCATAGAATAGGTGAAATTTTGATGGAACAAAGGCATCATTTCAGTGTTCCCTTTTTGTATGAGCAGATGAAAGCGTTGTACATCTCGTAAATTTAATTAATGGTATATTATCCCAGATAATGAGTGTCAAAGGTATTTCAGATAGGAAATGTTGACGTATACGTTTGTCGTTTCCAATGAAGGAAGAAAGGAAAATGGTACGAATATTAGATAGCAGAATCACCGAAACCGATTTTCCACACTGTGCGTGATGCATGAAATACTTGATTTTTGGTTTGAGCTGCTTGCGGATAGGGTACGCGCGTAACCCCTTCCTTTTTATTCAATATATACAATCCAAGTAATGAACGAAACCCGCATTTGCACAAGCAGAACTGTTATGGGAACCTTTCTCAGGAAGAATAGCAGAGAAGAGTAGGCATAACTTATGCCGCTGAACGCAGCACATACAGCTGACCGTGAGTAATGAGCGATGATAAGCGGTATGGTTGTTTCTTAAGACGCGATCAAATGGGGCGTAAAAGGGCGCAACAGTAAACTGCCATTATACGCAAGAACGGCGAGCTCAACTCGCAGGAGGAAGGCGGCGTATACCAGCGCAACTTTCACCTGCGATTTCATGTGAGTTTGGTGTGCTAAAAGGGCTGTATAAAAGAGGCAAGGGGATCTACCCGTAGCAGGGAGAAGTTATCCCACTAAAGCAATTGACAACGCAGACCGTATACGCAAACTACAATTTAGCAGCTCGTTGCGCTGCTCGTTTACCCCACCCCGGTGGCTCCCGTGTATGCCGTCTCAGTTCGGGAAGAAAGGAGGCCCCGTACAAGGCACCGCGGCGGCATAAGTTCGGGTTACTATAGATGGCAACTGCGTACGGCAGACAACATAGGCTCGTAGCCGGATCGGACTTCGGAAGTCCGAGCAGTGCTCAGAACGCCTCGCCGGGGTGAGTACACCAAAAATGAGTATCAGTGCCACTGACATATTGTGAGGAACAATATGGGCGGTGCAAAGCTGACCCTTGGTGGATATGGCTATACTGTGCAGT
>DATGWK010000089.1:0-1905 GCA_035299525.1 Candidatus Nanoarchaeia archaeon | reverse complement strand
CATTGCCGAGGGTTGTTTTTGTAAAAACAAGACTTCCGGCACCAACATCAACTCCGTACCCTCTGGTTCCAAAACCTGGAGAGTTAGCGATTGCCTCCTTAATTATTTGTGCAATTTCTGTTGGTGTCGCGGCATTCAAACCAAGATCAATCGGACCGAGGCCATCAATTTCAACAGAGTGGTCTGTTGCATTTGCTGGAAGTGCATCAGGGATATTGAGTGTTGCCGTCGCAGCTGAAAGCTCACCGTCGGAATTACCAGTTACGACAAAGTACAACTGAAAGAAATCTGTATACTCTTCAAAGTTAATTGGGCCGACAACAGTATCAACATCACCCGTTGTGTCTGAAACGATTACAAAATCACTTCCATCAATTGGATCAGAAAACACAACGAGAGGTGTTCCATTTTGAGTAACATTTGTAAGACTTAGAATTCCAGCGATAGCATTATCTCGACTTATTCGAGGAATAGTTGCCGCATTATCAGAACAGTTTGTTTCAAGCGGGCCCGCTGCCGGCACAAAATCAATCTCGCAATCACCAATGACGACACTTGCACCTGCGTTTGGCATCGAAGTCATCACCAATCGGAGACTCGCTACCACAGCGCTTCCTCCACCTGAAAAAGTAACCGGATCAAATGACGTTGTAACTTCGTTTGCACCATTCGCAAATGTCAGTGCTGGGATAGAAAACCCAGAAGAGTTCTCTTCTATCTCAGCAGCAGAAAAAGTAGCTGCATCTGTAGCTTGTGGCAAAAGAACAAAAGAGAGGAAGAGTAGAACAGTAGTGAGCTTAAGGGGGGTTGAAAATTTCATGACCACACTCACCTATAATACTACATTAATTTCTTGAGATCGGCCTCGTATTTCTTCATTACGTCCATCATCGCCGCCATTTGATCCTGGCCGGCCTTAATTTTTTCTTGAGCCTCTAGAGCAATTTTTTGAAAAAGTTCTGGATTCTTTTCAACCATTGCAATAAGCTTCTCTTGTTCAGCTTCTGGAACACCTTTCAACTTTGACTTAATAAGCTTTCTAAGTAAAAAATCTTTGATCGACATATGTGTGACTAAGGAAATATTGCTTCCGATTATTTGTTATGATTATTAAAGGCACATTGTATCACCAAAATGAAAAAAGATTATTTCAAAATAATTGAGATCGGAGCTGCTGTCGTATTTGTTATCCTTTCACTCACAGCTCAGCTTCAATTTCTCAATGCAAGCAGAGATATATATAACGCAACTACAAGCGAGTCATTAGATGACTTGTTGCCGTAAGTATTCAAGCGCCCCGTGTAATCCACCGAGATCACCAAGCTCGGCTTTTCTGATCTTTGGAATCTCTGGGTAAATTTTAAGAACTTCTTTAAGATATTCTTCTGTTTTTTCTATAGAAATAGCTGGTTCGCCAGTGATCATTGAGCCGCCAAGCACAATAACGTCTGGCGACCAAAATACCGCTACATTATTAAGACCGTACGCCAAAATATGCGCAAGATCGTCCCAGACTTTTGGGTCAGTAATCTCTTTTGGTTTCTTTCCCGTACGGTTCATGAGACCAGCACCAGAAATATAGCTTTCAAGTGTAGTGCCGGATGCATCAGGAACCAGGGTTTTATCGATATCAATAATTTCGTGACCCGGTTCAAATCCAACTGATCGAGGGTCGATTGTACCGTTCACAATTTTGGCACCACCCACTCCAGTACTCACGGTGACATACGCAACAATCCCAAATCCCCTACCACCTCCACGCATTGCCTCACCAAGTCCAACAAGAGCTGCATCATTCTCGACAAAAACCGGCGCACCAAAAAATTCATTAAGTTCTGATTGAAGTGGCTTTCCCACCCAGTCTTTTAGGTTTGGTCCACCAAGAAGCGTTTCTTTCTTCTGACT